>CACZOT010000329.1 GCA_902782795.1 uncultured Eubacteriales bacterium
AAGTGGGATATGAACCGCAACATGAGCGAATACCATTCCGCCCAGTGCCCCGCCGAGCGCCAGATGGAGGTGCAGCACCGCTATATGCTCGGCCTCTACAGCGTCATGGACCGCATCACCTCCGCGTTCCCCAAGGTGCTCTTCGAGAGCTGCTCCGGCGGCGGCGGGCGCTTCGACGCGGGCATCCTCTACTATATGCCGCAGACCTGGACCAGCGATGATACCGACGCCATGGAACGCCTGAAGATCCAGTACGGCACCAGCTTCGCCTACCCGACCAGCGCCATGGGCGCGCACGTCAGCGCCGTGCCGAACCACCAGACCGGGCGCGTCACCAGCATGGCCGTCCGCGGGGACGTCGCCATGAGCGGCAATTTCGGCTTCGAGCTGGACCTGGGCAAGCTCAGCGCGGAGGACATCGCCACCGCCAGGGAGTACGTGGCCAAGGTCAAGAGCCTGCGCGGCCTCCTCCAGAAGGGCGAGTTCACCCGCCTCATCAGCCCCTTCGAGGGCAACTTCGCCTCCTGGCAGTTCGTCAGCGAGGACGGCACGCGCGCCGCGGTCTGCTTCTTCCGCCGCCTAGCGGAGCCCAAGTTCGAGCCGCCTCGCCTCTTCCTCAAGGGGCTCGAGCCCGGGGCCGTCTACGTCGACGACGAGACCGGGCGCGAATATCCCGGCGCCGCGCTTATGTACGCCGGGTTCATCCCCGGCCGCCGCCTGTACGGCGATTTCCAGAGCGTGGTGTGCACGTTCACGAAGAAGTAAACGCCGCCGGGGAAGCGCCCGAAGGGCGCGCTGTCCCCAGGCCCTGCCGGGGGGATGATCGCCCTCCCCGGCCCCTCCCTTTCGGGAATAGGAAAACGGCTGCCGGATTCTCAGCAAAGAACCCGGCAGCCGTTGGTTTAGCGTGGGTAGAATCCCATCCCAAGGCTGGATCCTTGCGATGATTATGGAGCCCCCAGCGCGAAAACGACAAAATTCCTCCGATTTTACGTGCGCGCCCTTTATCCTTCCAGAAAGGCGGCTTATACTGGTATTGGTCAATCAGCTGGAGAGGAGAGATTATCTCATGGCGGACTTTACCAGCAACTGGAACAATGACGACTTCCTGACCCGTCCGGTCGCCCCCCTGGGCCTGATCGCGATGCCGGGCTGCGAGGAGCTCGGCGCGAAGGTCAACGAATGGCTGATGCGCTGGCACGAGCAGCAGGAGGCCATCGAGGAGACGCCGCTCTTCGGCGTGCTCGGCCACGACAGGGAGAACTTCCTCATCGACGTGGAGTGCCCGCGCTTCGGCAACGGCGAGGCCAAGGGCATGATCAAGAGCAGCGTGCGCGGCTACGATCTCTACATCCTTTCGGATATCGGCGCGTACAACGTCACCTACAAGATGTACGGCAAGGAAGTGCCGCTCTCTCCGGACGATCATTTCATGAACCTGCGCCGCATCATCGCGGCGGTCGGCGGGCGCGCCAAGCGCATCAACGTGATCATGCCGATGCTCTACGAGGGCCGTCAGCATCGCCGCAAGCTGCGCGAGAGCCTGGATTGCGCCATGGCCCTGCAGGACCTGGAGCGCATGGGCGTGGACAACATCATCACCTTCGACGCGCACGACCCGCGCGTGCAGAACGCCGTTCCGGCCATCTCCTTCGACAGCGTCAACCCCATCTACCAGGTGCTCAAGGCCCTGCTGCGCACCCATAAGGACCTGCAGCTGGACAAAGACCACATGATGATCATCTCCCCGGACGAGGGCGCTATCGACCGCAATATCTTCTACGCCTCCGTGCTCGGCCTGGATATGGGCATGTTCTACAAGCGCCGCGATTACACGCGCATCGTGGGCGGCCGCAACCCCATCGTCGCGCATGAGTACATGGGCGATTCCGTCGAGGGCAAGGACGTCTTCGTCGCGGACGACCTCCTCTCCTCCGGCGACAGCATCATGGATCTCGCCGTCGAGCTCAAAAAGCGCAAGGCTCGCCGCATCTTCGCCACCGCTACCTTCGCGCTCTTCACCAACGGCCTGGAGATGTTCGACAAGGCCTACGCCGACGGCATCTTCAACGGCTTCATCTCCACCAACCTCACCTACCGCACGCCGGAGCTCAAGGCCCGCGAGTGGTTCATCGAGGCCGATATGAGCAAGTACATCAGCTACCTCATCGCCTCCATCAACCATGACCGCTCCATCAGCAGCCTGCTCAATCCCTCCGACCGCATCCATCGCCTGATCGATCGCTATCAGGCTGCGCAGGCCGGCAAGTAACGGCGCTGTGGGGGAGGCACCAGGGGCCAGGTTAGGGAATCTCTGAAATACAAAAAGCAGTCCTTTCGATAAGGACTGCTTTTTTTCAGGATAAGCGCATCGCTCCGATGCGGGAATGGCACAATCCGATGTAGGGAATTCCCCCTATATGGGAGCGCGGAGGACGGAGCCCTCTGCCTGTGGTCCAGGGGACAGAGCCCCCTGGCGTATTCCATCCCCTGATGCATCCTAGCAGAACAGCGATGTATCAAGGGTGTCCGCGCCGTCGCCGACGAGGGAGACGGCGCAGTCCCCGGAGAGGATCTCGCGTGTGACGGCGTTGACCTCGTCCAGGGTGATGGCGTTGAGCCGCTCGATGACCTGGCTCTCGGTGAGGGTCTCATCGAGAATGAGCTTGCGCCGGCCGATGGAATTCATACGGCTGGCGGTGGATTCGAGGCCGAGGATATAGCTGCCCTTGAGCTGCTCGCGCGCGGGACCGAACTCCTCCTCGCGCAGGCCATCGCGGCGCATGAGGTCGGCCTCCTCGCGGATCATCCGCAAAACGTCGGGCGCATTTTCGCGGCTCGCCCCGGCGTAGACGGAGAAGACGCCCACGTCCGGGTAGCTGGCGGGGTAGGAATAGACGCTGTAGGCCATGCCGCTCTCCTCGCGGATGCGCTGGAAGAGGCGGGAGGACATCGCGCCGCCGAAGACGCTGTTGAAGATGGAGACGGGGAAGAGCTCGCGGCTGCCCTCCGGCACGCCCGGCCAGCCCAGGCAGATGTGGATCTGTTCGATGTCTTTTTCCCGGCGCACGACCTGCGCCTTGGGAAGCGCGGTGGCCACCTGCGGACGCGGGGCATTTGTGGGCCGCCAGGAGCCGCGCCCGCGTGAAGCCGCGCACGTTCTCCGCCGGGCCCAGGATGGGC
>CACZOT010000330.1 GCA_902782795.1 uncultured Eubacteriales bacterium
CGTCCTGGATATGGGCAAACCCGTGAAGATCATCGAGCTGGCGGAGAACATGATCCGCCTTTCCGGCCTCGAGCCCTACCGTGACATCGATATCGTAGAGACGGGCCTGAGGCCTGGCGAGAAGCTCTATGAGGAGCTGCTCATCAAGACCGAAGAATTGGATAAGACCGGCAACCAGATGATCTTCGTGGAGCGCGACAAGCCCCTCGGCCAGGAGGAGATCGCCGCGAAGCTGCGGGAGCTCCGCCAGGCCCTGGAGACGCGCAGCAACCGCGCCGTCAAGGCGGCCCTCATGCGCGTCGTGCCCACCTACCACACGCCCGAGGAAGTCAACAAGCGCGCCGTCGAGGCAGAGGAGATGCGCTCCGTCGGCGCGTAAAAAAGCGTTCCATCCCCGCTCCGCCATACGGGCCGGGGAAAGACAATATCGCCAAACGGCAAGGAGGAACCCCACGGTATGAATCCCCAGGAAGCCCGCCGCCTCCAGCAGGTCGGCGTCGCGTTCAAGCTCGAGGGCCCGTTCTTCTCCTACGAGGAGATCAACCAGGGCAACGTCAACCACACCTACAAGGTCAATTACGTCCGCGACGATGGCACCGGCATGGCGACCATCAAGCCCTTCCTCATGCAGAAGGTGAACCTGTACGCCTTCAAAAACCCCATCCAGCTCATGGAGAATATCGACCGCGTCACGGAGCATATCCGCAAAAAGCGGCCGGACGGCCTCAACCTCCACTTCCACCACACCGCCGACCGCAAGACCTACATCATGGAATCGGACGGCTTCTGGCGCGTGTGCAATTACGTGCCCTCCGTCACCTTCGACAGCGTGGACGATATCGGCATCGTCCGCAGCGCGGGCGAGGCCTTCGGGGATTTCCAGATGGTCCTCTCCGATTTCGACCCCACCCAGCTGCACTATACCATTCCGGATTTCCACAACACCCGCAAGCGCTACGAGACCCTGATCGCCGATCTTGAGAAGGACCCCTGCGCGAAGGCCGCCGAGGCGCGCGCGGAAGCTGAGTGGCTCCTCTCGGTGATGGAGAAGGCCTGCTCGCTCACGGATATGCAGGCCAGGGGGGAATTGCCCCTGCGCGTCACCCACAACGATACCAAGATCAACAACGTCCTCTTCGACGAGGAGACCCACGCGCCTCTGCTCGTCATCGATCTGGATACCGTCATGCCCGGCCTCGTCGGCCATGATTTCGGCGACGCCATCCGCTTCGCCGCCAACTTCACCGAGGAGGACAGCCCCGATACCGAAAAGACCGGCCTGGATCTCAACGTCTTCTGGGCCTTCGCCGAGGGTTTCCTGAGCAAGACCGCCACCGTCCTCACCGAACGGGAGATCGAGACGCTCGCGCCGTCCTGTTTCGTGCTGGCCTGCGAGCTGGCCGTGCGCTTCCTGGACGACTATATCCTCGGCAGCCCCTACTTCAAGACCAACTACCCGGAGCACAACCTCGTGCGCACGCGCTGCCAGATCGCCTTGGCCAAGGATATGCTCCGCAAGATGGACGCCATGGACGCCATCGTGCGCGCCAGCGCCGCGAAGTACCGCGCCTGATGCGCGCGCGAAGGGCACTGCGCCTGGCCTTCCTGGCCGCCGCTCTGGCCGTGGCGGCGCTGATCTTCCTCTTCTCCGCGCAGACGGCCGAGGAATCCTCCTATGTGAGCGGCCGCCTGACGGAGCGGCTTCTGCGCGCCGTGACGCCGGGGTGGGACTCCTTCTCCCAGGCGGAGCGGGAGACGGCCCTGGCCCGGGTGGACGTGGCCGTGCGCAAGGCGGGGCACTTCGGCGAATACGCCCTGCTCGGCGCGCTCCTGGCGGGGTTCTTTCTCCTCAAGCCCAGGCTGGAAACGCTCGCGAGAGCCGTTCCGCCCGCGTGGGGAGCCGCCGTCCTCTACGCCTGCACGGACGAGGCGCACCAGATGTTCGTGGACGGGCGCGGCCCCAGCTTCCTGGACGTGGGCATCGACAGCCTCGGCGCGCTCGCCGGCGCGCTGATCGCCCTGGCCGTCGCCGCGGGGCTCCTGCGCCGGGTCCGCCGGGAAAACGTGTAAGGAATACAGCCGCCTTCCCATCGCGGGAGGGCGGCTTTTTCGCCCCGCCCGGTTGACAGGAGCGGGGGAAGATGTTAAAGTGCAGATGGATCCAAGGGCTCTTCCCCGGAAGGGCGGAAAGAGGCGCAACATGGCGAAGAAGCAATTTGTCTGGATCATGACGGACACCACCGGCTACAACATGGTCGGCTGCTACGGCTCGGCCTGCCGCACGCCCCGCATCGACGAGATGGCCCAGGGAGGCCTGCGCTTCGAGCGCGCGTACACCTGCCAGCCCGTGTGCGGCCCGGCGCGCTCGGCGCTGTTCACGGGCCTGTATCCCCACTCCAACGGGAGCTGGGGCAATTCCATGCCCCTCGGCGCGGACGTGAAGACCCTCGGCCAGCGGCTCAGCGCGGCGGGCATCAAGTGCGGATACATCGGCAAGTGGCACCTGGACGCCGGCGATTATTTCGGCAACGGCGTCTGCCCCGACGGCTGGGAGGAGAAGTACTGGTACGACATGAAGTGCTACCTGGACGAGCTCACCGACGA
>CACZOT010000331.1 GCA_902782795.1 uncultured Eubacteriales bacterium
GAGCTGGTCCGTGGTGATGGATCCGGCCACCAGTTCCCGGACGCGCGCCTGCACCGCGGCCAGGGCGTCGGCGGAGAGCTGGGTCACGGCCGCCTGGGCGATCTTGGCGTAGGTGACCGCTGCGGAATCGATCTGCGCCGCGCCGATGGCCGCGTCCGCGATCTTCGCCCGCGTCACGGCCAGGTCGCCGATCTGCGCGGAACCCACCGCCGCCTCGGCGATCTTGGCGCTGGTGACGGCGAGATCCCGCAGGGCGGCCGTGCCCACGCTGGAACGGGCGATGCGTGCGCCGCTGATCGTCCCCTCGGCGATCTCCCAGCCGTAGACGGGAACGGCGGCCTCCGTCGGCGCGCCGAGCTGCGTCTCCAGATAGCGCTCGCGCAGGCAATCGAAGCGGTAGCCCGTCATGCGGATGGTGACGCTGATGCCCGCCTCCCGGTCGCGCACGGGCACGCAGTCATAGAGGTGGAGGCTGTACTGGCTGGCCAGGTGGCGGAACTCGGGAGCGAGCTCCATGCGCACGAAATCCGCGCGCAGGCCGACGAGGGGCAGATCCCGCCCGGCGGAGAACTCCGCCTCAGCCTTCTCCCGCAGGAGGGCGCGGGCCTGGGCGCGTCCCAGGCGGCGGCTCACCGCCACGGGGTATTCGATGGTGCGGGCGTGGACTATGGGATACTCTCCGATGCGGGGGCTGTCCACGAACTCGCCCTCGATGGTGAGGTCGCTCCCGTCCGCGTCGCGGCCCACAGGGCGGATGCGGGTGACGAGCGCGCTCTCGTCCACGACCAGGGCGGCCTCCAGGAGGTTCTTGCCCCGGCGGATCTCCACGCCGCGCAATCGCTCTGTGTCGGGCAGGAGATAGATGTCGAAATGATCGCGCAGGACCTGCGCGCCGGTCTGCGCGACGACGCCGGTCTCCGGGTCCAGAAGGCAATCCAGGACGCTCTTGCCGCTGAAATCGCCGGAGACGGGCGTGTCCAGCCCGCAGAAGACGCGGATGCCCGTCCCGTGGTCTGCCAGGGAGAGCAGGCGCTGGACGACCTCGCTGGCCGGGCGGCTTTCGGGGGCGTAGGTCCCGGCGACGACGGCCCCGGCTAGGTCGCTGGTGATGTGCCGGGCGAGGACCTCCACCTCGCGGCGGGCGCTGTCGCGCCGCACGGAGACGATGCGGAACAGCTGCTCGCGCGCCTGGCGAGGGCGGATGACGCCGCCCGGCGCGCCGGAGGTGATGGTCTCCGTCTCGGGACCGAGGCGGCGCAGGTACTGGGCGTACATGTAGCCCTTCGCGCCGCCGTCGCAGAGGATGACGCCGTACCAGCCCGACTGCGAGGGACTCTCGCCGACCACCGCCACGCGCGTGCCCGGGGCGTATTTGCCCAGGACCCACCCGGCGGGCTCCTGGCGCAGAGGGAGGCTGCGGCCGTCGGTGGCCACCTCCCAGATCTCGCGGGTGACGCTCGCGCCGGAGGGCACGCCCATGAGGGCTTCCGGCGTCTCCCGCACGGGGGCCGGCGCGCGGATCACGCGGCCAGGCTCGAGAAGCAGATCGCGCCCGGCGGTCATGCTCTGGCGCAGAGTCAGTTCGCACGGGCCGCCCGCCGTCTCGCTGACGACGCACTCCGAAGGGTCCAGAGCGCCAAGGCCCAGGGTGGAAAAATCGGTCTCGGAGGCGGAATAGACGGTGATCATATCAGATATCCCTCCATCGGGGCGTGACGACGACACGGGTGACGCCGCCGCCCCAGGTCACGGCGTTCGCGCCGGGCGCGAGGGTGGGAAACTCGTCCAGGACGGCGCTGGCGTTGGCCAGGGTAAGGCCGTCGGCAGCGAAGACATCCAGGGTCTCGCTGTCCACGACCACGCTGCCGGAGACGGCGGAGAACTCCATGCGCGCGCCGTTCACCGTGGCGGAGCAATCGCCGCTGCCGTACACGCGCAGGCGCGGGCGGCTCGGGGCTGTGCCGGGGTTCTGTACGAAACCGCCGGAGGCGGAGAGGGTGATATCCCCGGCCTCGGGAAGATGGTAGCGCCAGGGCTGGCAGAGGAAGGGGATGACCAGCTTCTGCCGGTCGAAGCGGAGGAGGGCGCTCTCCCGCGCTACGGCCTCCACGCAGCGGGCGCGATAGGCGCGGTCCGGCTCATCCGAAAAGACGAGCCAGCCCTCCCCGGCCAGAGCGGCCGCGCAGGCGGCGGGGTCGAAGGAGGGGAGCGTCTCCGCCTGTACGGAGATGGTGACGCTCTCCCGCGCGTCGTCCGGCAGCCAGAGAGAGCCGCCGCGCCCGGGGACGGAGTAGCTCCGGCCCTTCTGGGCGGGCAGTGGGCGCGCGGGCAGGGCGGTCAGGCGCAGGCCGAGCTGGGCGGCGTCCCTTCCGCAAAAGGAAAACGAGCAGCTTTCGATGGGATTCATGGGTGGCGGTACCTCCTTGCGTCAGGCCTGGGCCGGCGTGAAGACGAGAGCGGTCGGGTCGAAGGTGCCCTCCTGGGCGTCGCCGAGCTGATGGAACGTCCCCTCCAGGGTGACGCTCTCGCCGGGCGTGGTCTGGATCTCCTCCACCGCCACGGCCACGCGTATGCGCCTGGCCTGGCATGGCGCGCCGGAAAAGCGCTCCACGCGGTAGAGGAAGGTCTCCGCCCGGTCGCCGATGCGGCGGCTGCGGGCGATATCCCAGAGAAGGGCGCAGGCGGGATCGTCCGGGACGAGGCGGGCCCGGAAGGAAAAGGCGGGGCTGTAGCCGGCGATCGCGCCGCCGGGGCCCTCCTCCGGATAGAGAAAAGGCGCGAAGACAGGGCCGGGCTTCTCCCCGAAGAAGAGGACGCCTGCCGCCAGGGGCCGGACGCCCTCGGGGGTGAGCAGATAATCGGAAATGGCTTCGCTGCGGACAAACTGCATTTTTCAGCCCTCCCAGTAGACGACATCGATGGGCAGCCGGTAGACGGCCTGGGCGTCGGTGCGGCCGCTCACCGCGCCGGGATCGTCCGCTGCGGCGGAGAGACAGATGCGCCGTCCGCTCAGCTCCGGAAGGGAGCCGGAGGCGTTCTGCTCCCGCACCCAGGCGCGCACGCTCTCGAGGAGGGAGCGTGCCTGTCGGCGCGCGCTCTCCGTCTGGGAGGCGGCGCGCAGGAGCAGGTGGAAACGGCAGGAACATTCGCGGCTGCCGTCCCGGAAGGGGAGAGCGCGCGTCTGGGCGATCAGCACGGCGCAGGCGCCTTCCTCCGGGCCGAGCAGATCCACGGAGACACCCTCGGAGCCGGGGAACAGGCCGCTGGCGAAGAGCCAGAGGGCGAGGGATTGGGAAATGGTCATGGATGGTTCAGCCTCCTTGTGGGGGCGGGGCTTCCTGGAGCGCGGCGCTTTCGCGCCGCGCTCCAGGAAGGCAGAGGGGAGCTCCCCTCTGCACTTCCCCGAGGTGGGCGCGGCCTTTCGTTCCTTCCGAAAGGAAGGAGGGCATCAGACCGCTGTCAGTATAAGCTGGGGAAGATGGGCGCGGTCTGTGGCGTCCAGGACGGAGCGGACGGTGCAGAAGGTGGGCTCGTCCCGGCGCAGATCGGCCAGGGAGTAGTCCGGGCCGAGCTCCCGGGAGCAGGAGCCGCGGACGAGGACATCCAGCCCGCCGGGGCTCACAGCGAGACCGGACGCCTGGGAGGCCGGAACGCGCAGGGTCGTCGCGGAGACGAGGGCCATGCCGCCGCCGGGATCGGAGCCGTACCCGAGGCGCTGAGAGGCGCGCTCCCGCGTCTGCCGCCAGAGGACGCCGGTGAGGACGTCGCGCCGCCACCTCTCGCCGCCGAGATGGTGGTAGAGCGTCGCCGTGTCGCGAAAGATGGGCATGGTCACAGCGCGCCCGCCAGGCCCGTGCCCGAGAGGAGCCGCGCCGCCAGGGCGGCAAGGCCGCTCTCCGAGGCGGATTCGGGGAGACGGTAGGTCTCGCTGTAGCCCTCGCTGGAGGCGGAGGCCACGGGCAGCCCGCCTTCTCCAAGGGCGGCGTCCGAGGCGAAGACGGCGTCGCAGAGCAGGCACGCGGCGGCGCGCGCACGCTCCAGCTTGTAGCCCGAGGCCGAGGCGGCGCGGCCCGCCGTGACCGTTTCCAGGACGAGCTCCGCCCGGGGCAGGCAGGCGTCGAACTGCGCCTCGGTCAGGCCGCCCGGATGCAGGGCGTGATAGGTCTCCCAGGTGACGATGTGTGTCAAGGTGATGATCCCTCCTTATGCGGCGCGGGCCGCGCTCCCCCCCCCCCCCCCCCCGCCCTCCCCCCCCCCCCCCCCCCCCCCCCCCCCCCCCCCCC
>CACZOT010000332.1 GCA_902782795.1 uncultured Eubacteriales bacterium
CCGGAGGGAAAGGCGCGCCGTATGGCGCAAACGGTCTGGAGTCTGCTCGCGCTGCGCCTGCTCGCCGCGCTTTTCTTGGAAGCGGCCGAAGCGCTTCTGCCCTGAACGGCGCTCCGACCCGGGAGGGAACGGGATGTACAAATTCCTTGCCAAGCCGACGGACACACGCGCCGGGCTGCTGGCCATCCTCGCGCTGGCGCTCATGGCGGCACTCGCCGCCGGCGCGCTCCGGACGCGTTCGTCCGGCCAGACCGGGATCGAATCGCGTCTGGAGCGGGTACTCTCCGCTGTCGAGGGAGCGGGACGGGTTCACGTGCTTGTCAACGTGGAGGAAGACGCCGGCGTCCTGGGGAACAAACCGGGAAGGGTAATCGGCGTGGTCATCGTCGCATCCGGAGCGGACGACCCCGCCACTGTGGCACGGCTCGCGCACGCAGCGGGCGTGGCGCTGGACCTGGAACAGCAGTATATCGAAGTGTTTCGCATGGAGGAGGGATGGCAGTGAAGGCGCTGAGGACCCTGGCATGCGCGGCGGCGGTGCTGTTGTATGCCTGCGTGCTGCCCCTCTGGGCTCAGGAGGGGCTGCCGTCCGCGCGAGAGGCGGCCTCGTACCGTCAGGTTGCGAAGATCCGTCCCGAGGAAGCTCTCCTGGCCCTGGCGCAGTACGAAAGCGCCGGAGAATCCCTGCGCCTTGCGGCACAGGACCGTCTGGCCGAGATGTACACCTGGAGCGACCAGGAGGCGGCTATCGAAGCGCAGCTCCTGGCTTCGGGCTGCGGCGAGTGCACGGCGCAGCTGGGACGCGCGTTCGCCTGCGTTTTCGCGCCGGAGGAAGCCGCGCGGGAGAAGGGGGCGGCGATCCTCGCCTGCGTCGTAGAGGTGACGGGGCTGGACGCCGGGCACGTGCGCATCATTCCGCGCTGAGGGGCTTTTTTTTCGAAAAGCGTTAAATGTGGGTCGCGCGGTTTGCGTATTGTCCGCGCTTCTGGTATAATAGTACCGGGAATGTATCCCGGCCCGGATAGCATGACGTGAAATCGTCCCCAAAGCGCCGGGCGGAAGACGCGCGAAGGGCGTAACGGGTAACGTCCCGCGCGCGAAGCGAACCAAGGAGGAATCATCCCATGAGCGATAAACTGCCCACCAACGTCCAGCTGGACGCCACCGCAAATGGCACAGTCTCCTTCGCCACGGACGTCGTGGCGACCATTGCCGGGCTCGCGGCGACGGAAGTCGACGGCGTGGCCTACATGTCCGGAAACAGCGGCCTGGCCGACACCCTTTTCCGCAAAGGCGGCAACAAGAACCTCACCAAGGGCGTGCGGGTCGACGTGCAGGAAGGCAAAGTCACGGTGGACGTGACATTCGCCGTCGAGTATGGTTTTCCTGTGCCCGAGGTCGCCAAGGGCATCCAGGAGAACGTCAAAAAGGCCATCGAGACCATGAGCGGCCTCACCGTCGAGGCGGTGGACGTGCACGTGCAGTCCGTCAGCTTCGAGCGCGAGAACAAGGCCGTCGCTGAGATCGAGCAGCAACAGCGCCTCCTCCTCCAGAAGCAGCAGGAGGGCGAGAGGGACCAGCGCCTCAAGAGCGATCCCGTCGCCGCGGCGGAAAAGCCGGAGGAGAAGCCTTCCGAGCCCGCCCAGGAACCTAAGGCGGAGCCGGAGCAGGAGGGCGAAACGCCTGCCGAAGAGCCCGCCGTGGAAGAACCCGCTTCCGCGGAGGAGCCCGTCGAACCCGAAGAAGAACCCGAGGAAGAAAAAGAAGAGACAAACGAGGCCGAGAAGTAATCGGCCCGCCGCAGAAAGAAAGGCGGTGTAACGTATGAAACTTCGCATGTCTGACCGCATCGGTATCGTGCTGTTGGCCCTCGTGGGCGTCGCGTTTTCCGCGTTTGCGGGGGTATGCGCGTACCACGTATGGCTGAACCAGTTCGCCAGCCCGTTCTGCTTTGGCGGTTTCGCGCCGGTGTGGAACGTGGTCATCTGGGCCGCGGTCGCCGTCCTGGTGATGGTTTTGTCCATTCGCGTGCTTTTGGTGGCGTTCCGTCGAAGGGAGCGCGTCGATAAAGGCAGCGTCGCCGTGCAGCATACCGAGCAGGGCAACGGCGAGGTGCGCGTGAGCGTGCAGGCGCTGGACGCGCTCGTCAAGCAGGCCATCGTCGGCCATAACGAGGGCGTCGCCGATATCAAGACCCGCATCGTCAACCATGAGGATTCCGTCTCCGTGAAGATCGAGATGTCTCTCAACGGCGACGTGCATATCCCCAACCTCACCATGCTGCTGCAATCGTCCATCAAGAATTTCATCGAGGAATTCTCCGGCATCGCCGTGCGGGACGTCTCCATCATGGTGACGACGATCATCCCCGTGAATCCGCAGCTGGCGCTGGGCGCGACGCAGACCTCGCAGGAACCAGTCGTGATAGAAGAAGCGCCGGCGGCTCCGGCGATCGGACAGCCCGCCGAGGCCCCCGCGCCTGAGGAACCCTCTCCCGCGGAAACGCCCGCCGAGCCCGAACCGACCCCTGAGAGCGAACCCTCCGAGCCCACGCCGGAGGAGGAGCCCCAGCCCGTGGCTGAAGAGTCTGCGCCGGAGGAATGGCCCTCTCCCGAAGAAGAGAGCGAGCCCGCGCCGGAGGAAGAACCTCTGTTCGAAGCTGAGCCCCAGCCCGAGGGTGAGGCGGCCGAAGACGAAGACCCCGAGCGGATGTAACGGCGTACCAAGGAGGAAGAGCACATGTCCAAGACGCTTGTCAAGCGCATCGTCGGCGCCGTACTCGGCGTCGTCGCCGCGCTGCTGATCATCTTCATCGGGTTTTGGAGGACTCTGCTCATCGCTTTGCTCGCGGGCCTTGGCTGGTGGCTGACCGGTTCCAGGCAGATCCCGCAGAGCGCGATCGACCTCTTCACCCGCATTTTCCATCTGCACTAAGCATTCTTCCCCAGGCGGACCCCGGGGCGCTCTGCGGCAAGCGATATTGCCGCGCGTTTCTGTCCGCCCGCAAGAGCGGGCGGCATACAGACGGGAGGGAATCCGATTGGACAGGACACAGGCGCGCGCTGCCGCGGTGCAGCTGCTATACGAATGGGCCATGGGCGGCGACGGCGGTATGGATACGTGCCTCGGTCTATTGGAAATGGACAGCGAGGACAAGAACTTTGATTACGCGCTCAAGCTCGTGGACGGGGTGAAGGAGAACGTAGAGAAGCTGGACGGGGAAATCGCTCCTCGCCTGCGCTCCGGCTGGCGGATGGACCGCCTTTCTCGCGTGGATCTGAGCATCCTGCGCTTGGCCGTGTACGAGTTGACCGTGGAAAAGCTGCCTGCGGGCGTGGTGTTCGATTCGCTGGAATGGGCGCGGCTGGACCGCGGCTCGCTCCTCGAGGACGAGGCGGAGAGGATCATGTGCG
>CACZOT010000333.1 GCA_902782795.1 uncultured Eubacteriales bacterium
CGCCTTAAGGCGGTCGTTCGCTGTTTTGCGCCGCGGTGCCGGATCATTCGCGCCGCCCCTGGGGCGGCAGGGAGAGGAGCAGTTCCTCCACGGCCCGAACGGCGGCCTTCGTGGAAAAGGCGGCGGCGCGTTCCCTGGCCAGAGCGCGATAGCGCGCCAGGCGCTCCGAGTCCGTCAGGAGGGAGCGGATGCCCTCGTACAGGGCCTCGTCCTCGTTGGGCACGATCAGCCCCCACCGGCTCTCGCCCAGGAGCTCGCGCATGCCGGCCACGTCCACCGTGCACACGGGCGTCCCGACGATGATCGCCTCCGTGGCGGCGGTGGAGAAGCCCTCCGAGAGGGAGGCGCACACGAACAGATCGCACCGGGACAGGTACTTGTACGGGTTGGTCTGATAACCCAGAAAGGCGAGGGCGCCGCCGCAGCCGCACGCGTCCGCTTCGCGCTGGACGGCAGCTCGGTCCGGCCCTTCGCCCAGGATGTAGAGGCGCACGGGCAGCCCTTCGGCGCGGAGCCGCCCCAGGACGCGCGCGAGCCGATCGAACCCCTTGGCCCGGGAGATCTTGCCCACGGCGCACAGGCGCATCTCGCCCGGGGAGAAGAGCCCCTCCTCCACGTCCTCGCGGGCCAGGGCGGCGATCCTGTCCGTCTCCAGGGCGTTGTAGCGCACGGTCGCGGAGCGGATCTGGGGGTAGAGGGAGAGAAAATCCTCCTTCACGCCCTCCGAAACGCATACTACGGACTGGAAGCGCCCGTAACAGCGCGCGGACTCCCGATAGCCGCGGAAATGGGAAGCCGCCCAACGGCACTCGTGCTGCTGGCAGTGGATCCAGACGGCCAGGGCGGCGTTCGGGTCAGGGCAGCCGCTCACCACGCGCGCCGAGGGCCCTTCGAGGAAGGCGACCTCGAGATCATAGCGCTCCCGGACGCACAGGGAGTGCAGCTGCCGGGGCGTGAGCAGCTTCATGAGCTTGCTGTTGGCGGGAAACTCCCGCGGGAACGCGCGCCGAAGGCGCACATGCGGCGCGAGGAAGCGCTCGTTCACGCCCCCGCCGAAGAGGACCTCCACGGTGACGTCGAAGCGCTCGGGGTCCAGGTGGTTTGCCAGGGTGACCAGCGTCTTTTCCGCGCCGCCTATGCCCAGATCGTGAATGAGGAAGAGAGTTTTCTTTTTCATCGCGGCGCCTCCTTCCCGTAGCGGCGCTTGTGGGCCAGATCGTAGAGGAAGGAGGGCACGAGGGCTTTGCCCATCTCCAGCGCGGCGCAGCGCAGAACATAAATGTATTTCGGCCAGGGCATGCGCACCATGCGGAAGCCGACGGCCATCACGTATACGCCGTTGACGCGGGCGCGCATGCTGCGCCGGCGCCGGGCGAAGCGGTCGTCCCGGGCCAGATACAGGACCTCCGGCAGGTTCGCGCCGCGGAAGCCCCGGGCATAGAGCTTGAACCAGAGGTGGCAGTCCTCCACGCGCAGGAGCCATTTGCTCTCGCTGTAGCCGCCAACGGAACAGAACGCCTCGCGGCGGATCATGGCGGCGGCATGCACGAAAAAGGGCGTGTGCAGGCAAAAATCGTCGATCTGCGGCTCCGGGATGACCTGCTTCTCTCCCCAGACGCCGCCCTCGTCGAACATGGCCATGGCCGTGGAGACCAGGGCGAACTCCGGGTGCGCGTCCAGGAAGGCGACTTCCTTTTCCAGGCGTTCGGGCAGGGAGACGTCGTCGCCGTCCATGCGCGCCACGTACTCGCCCCGCGCCCCGGCGAGGCAGCGGTTGAGCGTGCGGTTGAGGCCGAGGTTTTCTCCGTTGCGAAGAACGCGCACGCGAGCGTCGCGCCGGGCGTACTCCTCGGCCACGGCGAGGGTGCCGTCCGTGGAGCCGTCGTCGCACAGGAGCAGCTCCCAATCCTGGAAGGTCTGCCCGAGCAGGGAATCCAGGGCTTCCGGCAGGGTGGCGGTGCAGTTGTACGCGCCCATGATGATCGATACCCTCGCCATGGCCATCACCTGCCCGCCAGCCGCCGCATGACGCGCAGCAGCGCCCATACGCCGCCGACGGAGCCCAGGCGGGCGCAGAGGAAGAACACGCGCCAGTGCGGCGGGAGAAAGCCCGTATCCAGAGCGGCCACGGCCCGGCGATAGCCGGGAGAGCGCAGCGCCTCGCGCAGCTGTCCGCGGCGCTCCCGGGACGGCGCGCCGGCGTAGATCAGCCGCATGCCGAGGCCGATCAAGCTCAGGGCTTCGCGGTTTCGCAGGGCTTCTGCAAAGTCCGCGCCGAGGTCCTCTTTGGCGATGATCGCCCCCATGCGGCGGTACAATTCCCGCCACTTGGCGGGGAGGGCCGGGTCGAAGGAGGTGGTCATGGAGGGAGCGGCCATGCGCGCGTAGCGGTAAAGGGGCCGATGGAGATAGACCGCGCAGCGGGCGCGCCCGAACACCTCCAGGTTGAACAGGCCGTCCTCGCAGGAACCGATCTCCTTCGCGTCCGCGAAGCGGCTCCCAGCGATCACGCCGCGCCGGTACATCTTTCCCCAGACGGGGCAGAGCAGGTCC
Source organism: uncultured Eubacteriales bacterium (assembly GCA_902782795.1). GTDB lineage: Bacteria > Bacillota > Clostridia > Christensenellales > Aristaeellaceae > UBA1224. The sequence continues at coordinate 2,554 of CACZOT010000333.1, forward strand.
AGATCCTCGGGATGGGCGAGCTCCCCGCCTATGGGCGCGACGATGCGCCGCCGCAGAGCGCGCAATTCTTCGCCCCGAAAGACGCGGTCCTCCCCAAAGGGCGCGCGCAGGACGGAACCGTTCGCGCCATCGCGCCAGTAGGCCCAAAAGACGATATCCGCGTCGGCGCCGGCCGCGGCCTCCAAAGAGAGGCGGCAGGCGTCCGGCTCCAGCATATCGTCCGCGTCGGCAAAGAGGATCCACTCCCCGCGCGCGGCGTCCAGACCGGCGCCGCGCGCCGCGTGTACGCCCAGGTTTATCTGGGAGATGACCCGCACGCGCGCGTCCTGCCGGGCCAGCTCCGCGCAGAGGGCAGGGCTTTCGTCCGTGGAGCCGTCGTCCACGAGGATGAGCTCCAAGTCTTCCACCCCTTGGGCGAGGACGCTCATGGCGCAGCGGCGCAGCGTAGCCGCCGCGTTGTACACAGGGACGATGGCGGAGATCATGCGAACCACCTCACGGAAACCCAGTAATAGACCAGATATCCCGCCAGCATGACCACCCAGGCCGCGCGGCGGTTCTGCTCGTCGAAGGAATAGCGCAGCAGCCAAGGCAGGAGGATATAGCCGTACAGGCTGCAATAGATGGGCAGGCGGCCCAGGAAGATGCCGCTGGTGACCATGGAGATCAGATACAGCCCCATGGAGATGACGGACATGTTGGCGCAGAAATTGATCAGCCGCCCGCCGTATTTCCGGATGCGCTCCCGGTCCAGGAAGGAGAGGATGGCGGGGGCGGAGTACACCATCACGCGCAGGGGATTGGTGCCGTCGTCCTGCCAGGCGCGGTAATCGGAGACCACGGTCGAATACTGCGTGCCCGCCAGGGAAGCGTCCAGAATATCGGAAAAGGTGTCGACGAAAAACAGGGCGAACAGCGCCACGCTCAGGAACAGGAGCGTCCATTTGTTCCAGGCCTTGCCCTGCGCCATGATCGCAAAGGGCAGCATCAGCAGGGCGGATTGGTGGAAGAGGGAGGCCAGCGCGATGACGAGCAGCGCCGGCACGACCTTGCGGTCCAGATAAAAGCGCGTGCCCAGCAGCAGGATACACACGGCTGTGAACTGCCGGATGCCGTTGAACATCCAGGAGACGTAATCCGCCGAGGCGACAAACAGGAAGATGGACAGGAGGTACTCGATGGAGTACTTGCGGAAAAACGCCGCCACGCAAAAGGCATGGAACGCGGCGACGGCGAACAGAAACGCGTACGGGTTCCCGCCGGAGAAGAGGTGGATCAGGGCCTCTACCGCGTAAAACGCGGCGTCCTTATGGATGGAGAAGATGTATTCCAGCGTGCCGCGCAGGTTTGCGGGCATGGCGGCGTAGCCTTCGAGATAGCCGTAGGTGTCCACGAAGGCGCCGCGCAACGTGGCGAGGACCACCAGAGGGGCCACGGTCAGCGCGGCAAAGGCCCGGTTATAGCGCACCGCCACCCGCGAACAGACGATCTCCCGCTGCTGGAAGCGTCCGCGTCCGGCGACGGCCATGAAGGCGATCCAGACGATCAGCAGATAGTATCTCATGCCAGCAGCGTCTCCACCACGCGCCCCACGACTTCTCGCTTGTCGAACAGCCGCTCCATGCGCTCCCGGCCCAGGCGGCCCATGCGCTCGCGCTCGGCGGAGTCGAGCTCCATGAAGCGCTCCATGCACTCATACAGGGCACCAGCGTCCTGCCGGGGGCAGAGGAAGCCGTTTCCGTCCACGGCCTCGCGGCAGCCGGGCTCGTCGGTGGTGATGATCGCCCGGCCCATGGAGGAGGCCTCCAGCAGCACGTTGCACATGCCTTCACGATAGGAGGGGATGACCACGCAGTGCGCCGCAGCGTAAAAGGGGATGACGTTGGATTGGAAGCCCCGGTATCGCAGCACGCCCTCGGCCTCCAGCGCGCGCACGGTATCGTGGAAATCCTCTTCAAAGAAGCCTACGAGCTCCACCTGCGCCCTCTCTCCGTACCGCGCCTTGAGGCGGCGCGCCGCGGTGAAAAACTCCCGGACGCCCTTCTCCCTCATGATGCGCCCCAGGAACAGGAAGCGGACGCCGCCCTCCTCGGAGGGATAGGGCGTGAGCGGATAGGCGTCCAGATTCACGCCCGCGCCGGGCAGGACCACGGTTTTTGCCCGCGGGACGACGCGGTCCCGCACGAACTGGTCCGCGTCGGCGCTGTTCTCGAAGAAGACCCCGCGCGCGTCGCGGAGGGCATGGCGGTACATGACCGTGATCACCCGGGCGACGCGCTTGTCCTGGAACGAGGACCCCAGGCCCTGTACGTTGGGATAATAGGGGATGCCCATGCGGAGGCAGAGCCAGCCGCAGTAGATGTTGGGCTTGACGCTGTAGGTGAGGACGAGATCCGGCCGCGCATCGCGAAGCAGACGGCGGTAGGAACCGAGCAAAGCCAGGTCCTTGAAGGGGCTGAGGCCGCGCCGGTCCATGGGCGTGTCGACACACTCGAGCCCCATGGCCTGAAAATCCTCCTCGTGCCCGACGAAGGGCATGCCGAGGACCACTTCATGCTCCCGCATCAGCTGGGAGATGAGCTCCCGCCGGAACTGCCAGAGCATATAGGAGTGGTTGGTGCAGATCAGGATCTTCATCGCTTCGCCTTTCTGTTCGTGGATCTTCCCCGAGGGGAGAAAGGGAGAAACCGCGTAAAAAAACGGCCGGGACCGCCGCCATCCCCGGGCAGGGGGAGAGAGGCGGTCCCGGGGGAGGGAACGGGCCGCGCATCAGCGCCGGAAAAGCCCCTTCCGCTTCGCCCCGCGGCCGTTGGCAGGGTCTGCTTCGCCGTAGTACTGGTCGTAGCGATAGTAGTACCCTTTTTTGTAGTAGTAGCCGGATTCGATGCCGCGCGTCTCCACCTTGTTGATGATGGCCCCGAGGATGGGGCAGACGGACACGGGCAGCTGGCGGCAGACCTCCCGCAGGGCCTTCTTGGTCACGGCGTTGTACTGCGCGACCAGGAGCGCGCCGTCGCACTTCATGGCGATCTGCGCCGCGTCGATGATCAGCCCCACGGGCGGGGCGTCCACGAGCACGTAATCGAACCGCTCCGCGAGGGAATCGAGCAGCTCGCCCAGCCGCGGGCTGTTGAGCAGCTGCAGGGAGTTCTTCACCAGCTGGCCCACGGGGACCAGGCAGGCGTTGGGAATGTTCGTCTCGTAGACGATCTCCCCTGCGGAACACATCCCGGCCAGGTAGTGGGCCAGGCCCTTGGGCTTGCCTTGCGGCAGCTGCAGGCGGTACTGCCCGCGGATCTGGGAGCGGCGCATGTCCGCGTCCACCAGCGCGACGCTGTAGCCCAGGCGGGCGAGAGTGCGCATCAGGTTCATGACCACGAAGGTCTTTCCCTCGCCGGCGTGGCTGGAGGTGACCATCACGCGCCGCACCTGGCGGCCGGTGAAGGCGACGTTCGTCGCCAGGGCGTTGAGGGCCTCCTGAAGCTCATACCCGCACTCGGGAAAATGGCGGATCAGGCATTTTTCCATCGCGCTTTTCTCCTTCGGGCGGGTTGTTTTTTGCTCTCCAGGGGCAAAACGGCAAAGGTGGGGATGGAGACGGCGCGCTGCACGTCCTCCGGGGTGCGGACTTTGTCGTCCAGGAGGAAGAGCGCCGCCGCCGCCGCCGCGGGGACGAGCGCGCCGACGAGGAACCCGCGCATGACCAGGCCGCGCGGATCGTTGTTGATGGGCTTGGTGGGCTCCAGGGCGTGCGTGACGATGGGCGGCTCGTCCGTGGACATGATCTGGGCGATGTACTCCTGGGAGACCACGGCGTACTCGTTGGCCAGATCCATGGCCTCCTTGGGGTCGTGGGAATAGGCGTTGATGGTGAGGATGCGCGAATTCTGCGAAGCAGAGACGCACACGGCCTCGCCCAGCTGCTGGTAGGTCATATCCAGCTGGAGGTTCTGGAGCACGCGCTCCCGGACCTCCCAGGTGGAGAGGATCTCCTCGTAGTCCCACTTGACCGCCGAGCCGATGTTCAGGAGGTTCAGGCTGTTGGCCAGAGCGCCCTGGGCGTTGACGGAGTAGAGCTTGCTCGTGGCCTGGTACACGGGCGTGACGATATGCAGGCTGTAATAGCACATGATCAGCGCGCCAGCGATCGCGCAGGCGAGGATGATCCTGTACTTGGCCAGCACGGCGTATACAAGGCCGATGATGTCTATCTGCCCGGAGCCCTGCAAGGCGATCTCCTCGTTTTCCAGTTTCGCCTGCGCGCCGCCGAGCCTTGGCTGCTCGTTGATGGTGGACACCTACTTTCCCGTAGCTGAGAGGGAGGATCAATCGACCGGCTCGGCCAGCACGAAGAGGATGTTGGTCTTGAGCTCGGCGCGGGTGACGGCGTTCTCGGAGAAGTGGATGAGCGCGCCGCCGCCGGAGATCTCGGCCTCCTGCGCGGTCCAGACAGGCTGGCTGTCATCGTTATACGCGCCGACGATGACGACGATCTTCTGGCCCTCGCGGAAGTTCGCGGGGAAGGAGACGCGGGCGAGCACCTCGCCGTGCCTGTAATCGTAGCCGTAAGTGATCCAATCGTCCGCTTCCCAGATCTCGAGCTTCTCGAGATCGACGTCGGGCAGGAGCCCGGAAACGGCCTCTCGCACGGTCTCGTCGAAGAAGCTGATGACGTCGCCCTGGAGCGTGAAGTGCTCGATGGCCTCGGCGTAGACCTCACGGCCGCGCTTGTTCAGCGGCTTGATCTCGAGGATGAAATCGCGCGGGTCGCCGGCCTTCTGCTGGATCTCGACCTTGATCATATCGGTCACGGTCTTGGAGGGGGTGCTCTCCACGACGGGGTGCTTCGCCTTCCGGGCGGCGCCGTTGCCGGTGACGCACAGGAGGGTGAGCACGGAGTCCTTGCCGTCGATCATGCGCAGGGCGTCGTGGGTGAAGTACACGATGACGTCTCCATCCACGGGCTCGGCCTTGAGGGCCTGCCAATCCTGGAGCTTTTTGACGTTCTCTTCCGTTTCGGCGTTCTCGCTCTCAGAGCCGACGACGGCGACGAACTCGAAATCCTCGGGGTACTCGTCGGTGAAGTGGAAGCCCACGGGAACGAGGGTATCCTCGCCGCCGGTGTAATTCTCCGCGCGCAGGGAGACGATCTCGGTCAGCACCATGCTGTCCACGTCGGCGGAGGTGAGGGCCTGGGCCTTGTCGTGCACGGGATCGCCGAACCAGTCGTCCTCCCACCACTGGATGGGCGCGGCGATGACTTCTTCATCCACGTCGGTGAAGATGCTCAGGCGCATGCGATCGTCGAGGGCGGAGTCGTCCTCCGGGGCGATGGTGAAAGCCTCCCCGGGGTTGTCGATGGTCTGGAGCTGGTAGGTGGTCATGACGTCCGGGACGGCGAAGGCCGTGGTCATGGACGCGAGCGTCAGCACCGCGAGGATAAGCGCGATCTGTTTCTTCATGGGAAAGTCCTCCTTATATATCACGTTGATGGTTCGCTGTCGGCGGGAACGGGCTTGTAATACAGGCGCATGACGAGCTCCCGCAGCGCGTCCGCGTCGGCGTGGTATTCCGTGAAGCCGTCGGCCCCGAGGACGTGCGCCCCGGGGATCGTGGCGATCTCGGCCCATTGGTAATCGCTCGTGGCGAGGAGCAGGGCGAGGAGCCAATCGTCGCCCACGTCCTTCTGGACCGTTTCGTCCAGAGCCGCGAGCAGGTTGTTCAGGTAGCTCTCGCCGCCCGCGCGGACGCCTTGGAGCAGGGTCTCGAGAAACGAGGCGAGGTAGACCCTCTGGCGCGCCATGCGCTCTTCGTTCGTGCCGGAGCCCACGCCGATGCGCGAGCGCACGAAACTTTCCGCCTGGCCGCCCCGCAGCGTCACCGTCGCTCCGGGAGAGAGGGCCGGGTCCATGGCGGTAAGATCGTCCGTGACCGTCACGGTCACGCCGCCCACCGCGTCGTTCAGGCGGCCGATGCCGCCCATGCCCAGGGAGAGGTAGTGGTCTATGCGCTCGCCTCCGAGGAGCCCTCTCACGGCCTGCTCGGTCAGCGCGCAGCTCTGCGCGGGCGTGGTGCCAAAGCCGTAGCTCAGGCAGATCTGCGCCACGCGGGAGCCCGAGGGACGCCCCATGATGGTCGTCACGGCGATCTCAGCCATGGTGTCCCGGTCGATGTGCAGGGGATAGACCGTGCGCGTCTCGTCGTCCACGGCCAGCAGCAGGAGGAAATCCGCCTGGCCGCCGTTGCGGGCGAACATGGCCGTGTCGCCGGCGTCCTGTTCGCGCAGGTCAATGCCCATGAGCAGGAGAGTGGTCAGCCTCCGTTTTTTCGCGAAGCGTTCGCCCCGCCATTCCACGGTCGGTTCCTCCGGAATGGCGCTGCGGGCCTGAGGGGCGTCGCGCTGCAGGAGCCCCGCGCCCCAATAGATGCCGGCGGCGATGAGGCAAAACAGCGCAAGGATGAGGACCGCCTTGCCGCGGTTCATCTCTCCCCGCCCAGAGCGCCGCCGGCGCCGTCGATCTGCAGCCATTTCCTCACCTGCCTATGCAAGGCGTTCCCGGCCGCCCGGGTGGGAGCACCGCAGCCCAAAGGCCAGGATCATTACCGAAAAGTATAACTATAGATATTATAACATATAGGCGAAACTATGGCAATACGGAATAAACCCGGAATAATATATATTTACGAGCGAAAAAGAAAGGAAAATAATATGTAAATAGAAGAAGAAAGCCCGCGGAGTGACCGCGGGCATCAGGAATGGGCTTTCTTGCTGCGCTCCCACTGGAGCAGGGTGGGGTCGTCGTGGATGCGCCAGAGCCGGTAGAGCCAGGGGCATCGCGCCAGCGCCCCGAAGAGGACGCGCTCCTTCAAGGCGAGATCGCGCCGCAGGGGGCGCAGGCGCGCGAGATACGCGGCGCACTGAGCGCGGATGGCGGCGTAATCCGGCGCGAACATTTCCAGATAGCGGCAGGAGAAGACGATCTTGTGCGCCTGGGCGACGCGCCGCCGCCGCATGGCGGCGTCCTTTTCCTCCGCGATCCCCTCCAGCAGGAAGCAGACGGTCTTGAGGCGGGATCGTCCCTCCTGGGAGTGCACCGCGGAATCCGGGCGCATGAAATAGCGGTAGAGCGGCCGCTCGACGAGGGCGAAGCGCACGTCCCCGCGGCGGAAGGCGAGGTTGAAGAGCATGTCTTCCACCGGCTCGGCGCCGGTCTGGAAGCGTCGGCCGCCGATAACGGAGCGCGTGTAGAGCTTGCCCCAGGCGCGGTCCTTCTCCAGGGGGCGCTTTTCCAGCTCGGCCAGGGAGATCTCCCGCACGGGCGGCGGATCGGGATAATGCTCGTCCGGCGCGTCGCCGCCGGTGACACGGGCCTCGCACAGGACGATATCCGCGCCGGAGCGCCTCCGGCCCTCCATGAGGTCCTGGAAATACCGGGGATGGACCCAATCGTCCGAATCCACAAAAGCGATGTACGCGCCGCGCGCGCGCTCGAGCCCGGCGTTGCGCGCCGCGGAGAGCCCGCGGTTTTCCTGGTCCACGACTAGGACGCGCCCGTCGCGGGCCTCGTACTCCCGGAGGATGGCGAGGCTCCCGTCGGCGCTGCCGTCGTTGACGCAGACGACCTCCAGCTCCGGATACGCGCCGCCCAGCACGGAATCCAGGCAGCGGCGCAGATACGGCTCCACATTGTAGACCGGGACGATCACGCTGATCAGCCCGGCGGGGGTCTCCCGCATGGGCGTCCCTCCTTCCCAAGCGCGTTGGCCGCGTCGGACTGGGACGCGGCGTCGATCATTATACAATACTTCGCCCGGCGCGGCAACTGGAAACCCGGCTCTGCGCGGCTTGCGCGGCGTGCGGGAAGGTGCTATACTCTAGCCAGAAAGCACTGTGGGGAGGACGTGGATCATGGAGAGCGAAATCCGTTTGGGCATCCTCGGGCCGGGGAGCATCTTCCGTCGCGTCATGACCGATATGCCGCGCGCCAGGGGCGTGCGCGTCACCGCGGTCGCCTCGCGCTCGCCGGAGCGCGGCGCGGAAGCCGCGCGCATCTGCGGGGCGGAGCGGGTCTATACCAGCTACGAGGAGCTGGCCGCCAGCCCGGACGTGGATCTGGTCTACATCGCCACGCCCCACAATTTCCACTGCGAGCAGGCCATGCTGTGCATGCGCGCGGGCAAGCACGTCATCTGCGAAAAGCCCCTGGCCCTGAACGGCGAGGAGGCGCGGCGCATGGCGGCGTGCGCCCGGGAGCACGGAGTGTTCCTCATGGAGGCCATGTGGACGCGCTTTTTCCCGGCGATGGTCCGCGTGCGCGAGCTGATCCGGGAGGGCGCCATCGGCGAAGTGCTGCATGTGACGGCGAATTTTTCCTACCGCGCCACGATGCTCCCGGCCACGAGCCGCCTCTGGAGCCGCGAGCTGGCCGGCGGCGGGCTCCTGGACGTGGGCGTGTACGCGCTCGAGGCCGTGACGGACGTGCTCGGCTGGGAGCCGGAGGCCGTGCAGGGCCTGTGCAAAAAGGCCGAGACCGGCGTGGACGCGCGCTTCGCCGTGCAGATGCTCTATCCCTCCGGGGCCACGGCCCAGTTCGGCTGCGGGTGCGACGTGACCATGCGCTCCACGGAGATGATCTACGGCGCGAAGGGCCTGATCGAGATCCCGGAATTCTGGCATCCCACCTCCTTCACCCTGCAAAGGGCCTCGGGCGAAACGGAGACGCACACCTTCCCGCCCGAGAACGAGGGCCATCATTATGAATTCATGCACGCGGCGGAGTGCATCCGTCAGGGGCTGGGCGAATCGCCCGTGATCAGCCTCGCGGAATCCATCGCCGCGGCCGATATCATGACGAAGCTGCGCCGCGAGCAGCAGATCGTCTATCCGCAGGAGCAGAAATAATGGCGAAACTGGAACCGTACGAGCGCGCCCTTTCCTACAGCTACTGCCTGGGGGCCTTTCCCTGCCTGCAGCTGCTCGCCGCGCGGCCGGAAACGGCGCGGCGGCTTCTGCTCCACCCGGAGGGATTGGAGAGCGAGGGCGTGGCCCTGTTGCGCGAAAAATGCGCTGCCCTGGGCGTGCGAGAGGAGACGGCCGAGCGGGTCATCCGGCGCGAATCGAAAAAGGGCAACTGCTTCGCGGCGCTGGTGTTCGACAAATACGAGGCCACGCTGGACGCGCGCGCCAGCCACGTCGTCCTCAACGAGATCTCCGACGCGGGCAACCTGGGCACCGCCCTGCGCAGCTGCCTGGGCCTGGGCATCCGGGACGTGGCGGTGATCCGCCCCTGCGTGGATATCTTCGAGCCCCACGCCGTGCGCGGCTCCATGGGGGCCATCTTCTCCATGAACGTGCGCGCCTTCGATTCCTTCGAGGAATACCGCGCGCTCTTCCCGGAGCGGCGCCTTTATCCCTTCATGCTCAAGGGATCGACCGAGCTGGACGCCGCCGCCGCCGCGCGCGAGGAGCCCTTCACCCTCGTCTTCGGCAACGAGGGCCGGGGCCTGCCGGACCGCTTCGCCGAAATGGGCACGCCCGTGCGCATCCCCATGAGCGGGGAGATCGACAGCTATAACCTCGCCATTTCCGTGGCGATCGGCGTCTACCAATTCACAAGGCGGTGAATCCTTATGGAACTGCAGGAGATCCGCGATCTGGCCGAACGGGCCGCGCGGGAGCTGCTCGCCCTGGAGGGGCGCGGCTTCCGGCGGGCGGAGACGCTCGTGGTGGGCTGCTCGTCCAGCGAGATCGTGGGCGGGCGGATCGGCCACATGTCCTCTCCTGAGACGGGAAAGGCCGTGGCGGAGGGCGTCCTCGCCGCCTGCCGAGCGGCGGGGTGCGAGGCGGCCTTCCAGTGCTGCGAGCATCTCAACCGCGCCCTGGTCGTGGAGCGCGCGACCGCGCGGCGGCTCGGGCTCGAGGAGGTTTGGGTCGTACCCAGGCCCAAGGCGGGCGGTTCCCTGGCCAGCGCCGCCTGGAAGCTGATGGAGGACCCGGTCTGCGTGGAATTCATCCGCGCCGACGCCGGGCTTGATATCGGCGAGACGCTCATCGGCATGCACCTGCGCGCCGTGGCCGTGCCCGTGCGCCTGTCGGTCAGGGAGATCGGCTCCGCGCGCGTCGCCGCGGCCCGCACCAGGCCGAAACTGGTGGGCGGCGAGCGCGCCCGCTATACAGAGGAAGACTGAACCGACCATAAACGAAAGGAAGGACCCTGCCATGACCAGCTACCCGATCGGCGCCCAGATGTATTCCGTACGCACCCTCACCCAGACCCAGGAGGGCCTGCTCGACGCGCTCAAGGCCATCAAGGCCATGGGCTACAACCTCGTGCAGCACTCCGGCGCGGGCAAGGACATCCCCGCCGAGGCCGTCGCCGAATGCTTCCAGGAGAGCGGCACCGTCTGCGGCTCCACCCACATCACCTTCCAGGAGATGGAAGAGGACCTGGGCAAGGTCATCGCCAACCACAAGCTGTGGAAATGCTCCTATCCCGGCATCGGCGGGCTGCCCGGGGAATACCGCGACAGCAAGGAGGGCTTCCTCGCTTTCGCCAAGAAGGCCGACGCCATCGCCGAACGGCTCCTGGACGAGGGCATGCACTTCGTCTACCACAACCACGCCTTCGAATTCGCCAAGTTCGACGGTGTGCCGGCCCTGCAGATCCTCATGGACAACACCCGCTTCCTGCAGTTCGAGCTGGACC
>CACZOT010000334.1 GCA_902782795.1 uncultured Eubacteriales bacterium
CGTCGTCGCAGATCTCGTCGAGGGAGCCGGAGTACTGGCTACGGCCTTCAACGAACATGTGCGGCAGATCGTTGGACGCGATCAGGATGTTGAAGTTGTCGCGCTCGGAGCCGACCGGCGGGTACACCCACTCGATGTGGATGCCGGTGCGGTTCTCCAGCTCATCGTAAACGATGCACTGATCCCAAGAGGTCATGACAGGCTCATTCAGGCCCTTCCAGACCTGGATGGTGATGGGCTCCTCGGTGATGGGGAGCTGGGTGAGGCCGCGGGCGCCATACTCATGAGGAGTGATGACGGCGGTGCCCACGATCTGGCTGCTGGTCGCAGCGGAAGCAACCGCGGAGACCATCAGGAGGGCGAGTACCAGGCAGAGGATCTTCTTCATGCGCAGGTTCTCCTTTTTGGTGAATATTTCGCATCACTGCGATAATCGGATTATAAATCACAATTTCTTAACTGTCAACAGTTTCTTGTGCTTCGCGCGTGTTTTTTTGTGGAATCTGCCACATAGCCGGCTGATTTTTACAAGCGGGAAGCGTAACAATATGTAAAGAATGACCTGAGTGCTTTCACGCTTTCACCCTGTTTTCCCGTGATTTCAAACGTTTTCGCTTTTTGAGTTAACGGTGAATCTTTTCCGGCGTTTTCGCATCTTCGCGGATCGATTCCTGCATTTGCGGCTTGGGCACGGGCTCCTCTGTTCGGCCGGCCGATGCTGACGGACTTCGGTCTGTATTGCTTCTGTGCACAAAAAACGGCCCGCCTTGACGGCAGGCCCGACCGGATCCTGTTTTATTCCTCCCGCCTGTACGCTCCGAAGAGCTTCTCGAAGGCCTGGGCGACAGTATCCACGCCGTGGACCCGCAGGCCCTCCGGCGCTTTGACGGAGCGCAGGTTGCCCCGGGGAAGCACCACGTCCGTAAAGCCCATGCGCGCGCATTCGTTCAGGCGGCGCTCGGCATGGCTGACGGCGCGCACCTCGCCCGCCAGGCCCACCTCCCCCATCACCGCTGTGCGCGCGTCGATGGGCAGGTTCTTGTGGCTTGAGGCGATGGCCGCGCAGATGGCCAGGTCAGCGGCGGGTTCGGAGAGGGACATGCCGCCCGCGATGTTGACATACACATCCTTATTATATAGCGGGATGCCCGCGCGCTTTTCCATGACCGCCAGGAGCAGCGCCATGCGCCCCTGCTCCACGCCGCTGGACATGCGCCGTGGGTTGCCGAAAACGGTCGTCGCCACCAGCGCCTGCACGTCCACGAGCAAGGCACGCGTGCCCTCCATTGCGCAGTTCACCGCCGAGCCGCTTTGGCCATGGGCGCGCTCGTTGAGCAGGGCCTCTGAGGGATTGGGCACCTCGCGCATGCCCTCTCCGGTCATCTCGAACATGCCCAGCTCGTTGACGGAACCGAAGCGGTTCTTCACCGCGCGCAGGAGGCGGTACTGGTGCTCGCCGTCGCCCTCGAAGTAGAGCACAGCATCCACCATGTGCTCGAGGATGCGCGGCCCTGCGATGGAGCCCTCCTTGGTCACATGGCCAACGAGGAAGACGCAGATGCCGTCGGTTTTCGCCTTGCGCATGAGCAGCGCCGCGCTCTCGCGCACCTGGGAGACGCTGCCTGGCGCACCGGAGAGCTCGGGCAGGTACATGGTCTGCACGGAATCGGCGATGACTACGTCCGGCCGGATGGCGTCGATGCGCGAATCGATTGCGTTCATGTCGTTCTCCGGCAGAACCAGGAAGCCGGAATCCTCGAGCCCCAGGCGGCGCGCGCGCATCTTGATCTGGCGGGCGCTCTCCTCGCCGGAGATATACAGCACCTTCCAGCCGTCCCGGGCCATATTCGCCGAGACCTGCGTGAGCAGCGTGGATTTGCCGATGCCCGGCTCGCCGCCGATCAGCATCATGGAGCCCTCCACTGCGCCGCCGCCGAGCACGCGGTCCAATTCGGCGATGCCCGTGGTCAGGCGCGCCGCGCCCTCGTCCGGGATCTCGGCCACGTCCAGCGCTTCCGCGCCGCCGCCCGGCCTGCGCTTGAGCTTCTTTTCGACCTCCTGCGCCTGGATGGTCTCCACCTCCTCAAAGGTGTTCCATTCCCCGCAGGACGGGCACTTTCCCAGCCACCGGGCCGTCTCATAACCGCACTGTCCGCAGACGTATTTCGTCGTTTTCTTCGCCATACTGACCCTCCGCGCTTCTGTTATAATATAGTATACCACCTTCCGCCGCGCTTGTCATGCGCCGCGTTTCGTCTTATAATAGAAGGAGGATGCCGCGTC
>CACZOT010000335.1 GCA_902782795.1 uncultured Eubacteriales bacterium
CGACCTTCTGCTCATGGACGCGGACATGACCGTGTTCGATTTCCTCGCCGGAGAGCGCGAAGCCATCGCCTGCGCGCTCCGCTGGGCGGGCATCGACGACCCCGGCGCGCCGGAGGCCTATTCCCGCATCAACGCCGCCTGCTGGCGGGACCTGGAGAAGGGCCTCATCGACCACCCCACGTTGAAGGTGCGCCGCTTCCGGGAGCTGTTCGCGCTCTACGGCTGCGAAAAGGACCCCGCCGAGGGCGCGGACCGCTTCGTCGCCGCCCTCGCACGGCAGGGGCAGCTCCTGCCCGGCGCGGAGGAAGCCCTGCGGGAGCTGGAGCCCCTGGTCCCCATGGTGCTGGTGACCAACGGCCTCGCGGCGGTGCAGCGCGGCCGGTTCGATTCCTCGCCCGTGCGCAAATACTTCCGCGATCTCGTCATCTCCAGCGAAGTCGGCTTCTACAAGCCCGACCCGCGCCTGATCGAATACGCCCTCAGGAAGCAGGGCGTGCCGCGCGAGCGCGCGCTCATGGTCGGAGACGGGCTCACCAGCGATATCCTCGGCGCGCAGCGGGCCGGGGTGGACGCCTGCTGGTTCAACCCCGGCGGCCTGCCCTGCACGCTGGAGAGGGCTCCGGAATACACGATCCGCTCGCTCAGGGAGATCCCAGGCATCCTGCTGGGCAGATAGGAGGAAGCGACCATGCCCGAAATCCTTCCCATCGCGGACCCAGAGCAGAAGCAAGCCGTCGCCCGCCAGGTACTCGAGGCGCTGACGGATTGGTTCGGCATCGAAGAGTCCCGCGAGGAATACATCCGCGACAGCGCCTCCCAGCTCTTTCTGTGCGCCTGGGAGGACGGCGCGCCCGCGGGCTTTCTCTGTCTCAAGGAGACCGGCCGCGTCACCGCGGAGGTGGCCGTGATGGGCGTCATGCCCGACCGGCGACGCTGCGGCCTCGGCCGGGCGCTCATGCGCGCCGCGATCGCGAGCGCGCGGGAGGCGGGCTATTCGTTTTTGCAGGTGAAGACCGTGCAGATGGGCCGCTATCCGGACTACGACGAAACGAACCGCTTCTACCTCGCCATGGGCTTCCGGGAGTTCGAGGTCTTCCCCTTGCTCTGGGACGAGGCCAACCCCTGCCAGGTGTACGTGATGGCGCTCTGAAAAACACGGGAGGCGCGCATGGAGATCATCATTCGGCCTTTTCAGGAAAGCGATATCGATACGGTCTGGGCGATCCAGCGGGCGGCGTTTCAGCCGCTGTTTGAAAAATACCGCGACGAGGCGACCAGCCCGTACCTCGAGAGCCGGGAAACTGTGCTCGCCAAGTACACGCGCCCCGGCGCCCACGGCTATCTCTTCCTCTGCGGCGGCGTGGCCGCGGGAGCCGTGCGCGTGCACCTGCGGCCGGAGACGAAGAGCGCGAGGATCTCCGCGCTGTGCGTCCTCCCGGAATTCCAGGGGCGCGGCGTCGCGCAGGAGGCCCTGCGGGCGATCGAGCGGCTTCACGCGGACGTCGGGACCTGGCGGCTGGACACCATCCTGGAGGAGAAGGGCAACTGCCACCTCTACGAAAAGCTCGGCTACCGCAGGATCGGCGAACCCGAGCCGCTGAACGAACGCCTGACGCTGGTGTACTACGAAAAACCGTGAGCCCCTGCCAGGGCCACGCGCAGGGCTCCAACGGGGACACGCGCAGGGGCTCCGCCCATGCACCCTGCCAGGGGGAATGATTCCCCCTGGACCCCTCGCTTGGGGGATTTCATAAAAAATCAGGCTCTGGCATCCTATTGTAAGGATACCGGAGCCCTTTTCTTTTCGAGAGGCAGCTCTGTTATGTATTTCAGAAATTCCCCAAGATGGGTTTCTTAAATGGCGAAGTCCCTTAAGCGGCTTCGGCTGCCCCTCTTCCCGCGGGCGGGTCGCACCTACGCGGGTCGGCCTCCTCTGGCGTCCCCCCTACGCTTCCCTCGTGTACACGCGCGAGGTGGGCATGAGCCCTGCCGCCGGAGTGGTGCGGTAGCGGTAGACGCGCACGCCGAGAGCCGCGCAGGCGAACGCGGCCGCCAGCAGCACCGCGATCAGCACCCGCCGGAGCAAAGGCGCGCGGCGCGGCGCGGGGGCGTCTTGCTCATCCGGGAATGGCGCGGCGGAGATGGGCTCCTCGATGTCGGCGGCGGGCATCCAATCCGGCGCGGAGGCCTCGACCGCCTCCGGGCTGAAGCGGCGCAGCGTGTCCTCCCGGTCGCGGCGGCAGCGCAGGCACCGGTCGGCCCCGCGCGGGTTCCACCGCCCGCATACGCAGAGCCAATCGCCCTCGTCCGCTTCCTGCGCGCAGCAGACGGCGTCTCGTCCGGCCCCGGCGCGCAGCAAGTTCGCGTATCTCCCGGGCAGACGCGGCGGCGCGGGATATTCCCGCAGGCGGCTCTTGTCCGCGCGCCACTGTTCGCCATCCTCCAGGGCCACGTAGTCCATCTCCGGCTCGAGCTGCACGCGCGCGCCGACTCCGCTCGCGGCGGAGACCAGCGTAAAGCGGGCGCGCGGCCCGGCGGTGAGCTGATCGCCGGAAAAGCTGCTGGTCTGGACGGCGCCGGTATCGGCGTCGATCCAGCGCACGCTCCCCGCCAGCGCGGTGATGGTGGAATCGGTCAGGTTATAGAAATGGAGATAGGCGCGCGCGTGGCCGTGGTCGTCGCGCAGGAGCTCCCACTCCTGGATCTCCACCGGGCAGGTCAGGTCGAGCAGCATGCCATCAGGGCCTCCCATCCGTCGTTTTCGCGCCTCGCAGCCAGATCA
>CACZOT010000336.1 GCA_902782795.1 uncultured Eubacteriales bacterium
ACTTACCTGGCCCAGATCACCCTCGGCGTGGCCACGGATACGCAGGATTCCTCGGGCAAGGTCGTCTCCCGCAGGAGCGCGGAGGGGATCGGCGAGGCGGAACTGCGCGCCGTGCTGCCCCGCTTCACAGGTCTGATCTGGCAGCGGCCGCCGGCCTATTCCGCGGTGCACAAGGACGGCAAGCGCCTCTACGATTTGGCGCGCGCCGGGGCGGATACCGCCGTAGAGGAGCGGGAGGCGCTCGTCCACGCCTTGGAGTACGCCGGGCAGACCGGCCCGGATACGTATCTTCTGCGCGTCACCTGCGGCAAGGGCGTCTATATCCGCACGCTGCTCAACGATATCGGCGAGGCCATCGGCTGCGGCGCGCATATGTCCATGCTGGTGCGCGAGCGGGCCGGGGCTTTCGGCATTGAGGAAAGCGTGACCCTGGACGCCGTCGCGCCGGACACCCTCGAGGGGCTGCTCCTTCCCATGGACACGCCCCTGGGCCGCTATCCGCGCGCCGACATCGAGGCGGAGGGCAGGCATTTTGTGAAGAACGGCAACCCCATCCGCCCGGAATGGCTCGCGATCGAACGGGCGGTAGCGGCGGGAGAGGTCGTGCGGGCCTATTTCGAGGAGGAATTCGTCGGCATGGGGGAGATGCGCGAGGATGGCTCCATGCGTTTCCGCGCCATGCTGGGGAGGCTGGAATGAAGACTGCGAGCAGTTTTGCGCAATACGACGGCGGTCCTTGCGCAGCGGCCATCGGCATGTTCGACGGGCTCCACGCGGGGCATCGGGCGCTCATCGCCCGCGCGGAGGAAGAGGCGAGGGGGCTCGGCGCGCCGCTAGTCGTGGTGACGTATGAAACGCACCCGCTGAGCGTGCTGCGCCCGGAGATCGCGCCGAAACCGCTCATGACCGTGGAGGAAAAGCTCGACGCGCTGGAACGGCTCGGCGTGGATTGGGCCATTGTATGCCCCTTCACGCGGGAACTGGCTGCGACCCCGGCGGAGGCGTTCCTGCGGGATCTGTGCAAGGGCCTTTCGCCGCGCGTCCTCTGCGCCGGATACAACCACACCTTCGGCCAGGGCGGCCGGGGCGACGCCGCGCTGATCCAGCGCATGGCCGGGGAGCTGGGTTACCGCGCCGTGATCCTTCCGCCGGTGGAGAAGGACGGCGCGCCGGTGTCCTCCTCCCGCATCCGCGCGCTGCTGGCCGCGGGGGAGACGGAGGCGGCGCGGCGGCTGTATTAAGGGCAAGCCGTTTCAAGATTTTGAACACAAAGTGCTCCGGTGTCCGCTCGTTCGGACACCGGAGCACTTTTTCTTGCATGAACGGGCTGAAAGACGGATTACAGCGCGGACAATATGCAGGCGTCGATGCGTTCGTAGGCGTTCCCATCGCCGCATTCGAAGAGGATGAACAGCGCGCCGTCCGGCAGCGGGGCGAGATCGGCGTAAGCGGCGGGCCCTTCGTGCAAAACGAGGGACGCCGCCCAGGTGCGGCCTCCGTCGTCGCTGCGGCGCACGGTGAGCCGTTCGCGCTTGATGGACGCGGGGTTGACGAAGTAGAGCCGCCCCTCCTGGGTGGAGAGCAGGCTCCCCTGGCAGACAGGCTCAACCAGTGCCTCATCGAAATGGGGGGCGTCCCAGGTCGCGCCGCCGTCGCTGCTCTCGCTCACGGCGCGACGGTTCCGGCCCGCGTAGGAGCGCATGTTGATGAGGACGCGCCCGTCCGGAAGCTCGGCCAGGGAGCATTCGTTCGTATCCGGACCAACGTCAGCGCTGCGCCGCCAGGTCTCGCCGTGGTCGTCGGAATAGAGCGCGCCGGAGATATACGGCCCGGACGTGCCGTCCTCTCCGAGCACGGCGTGGTTGCAGGGTACGATCAGCCGCCCGGAGGAGAGCTGCGCGCCGTGGCATGGGCCGACCGCGTGCCAGGTCCAGCCGGGAGCCATGGCCTCCTTGGTGATATCGACGGGCGCGGACCAGGTCTCGCCCAGATCGTCGCTGAACATGTGCAGGACGCGCCGCGAGGCCTCGCCCCGGAGGATCTGCGCCTCGCCGCCGTCGTGCAGGTTGCCGTTGAGAAGCAGGTGCAGCCGCCCCGTCTCGCGGTCGAACACGGGGCTGGGGTTGCCAAGGGTGTTCGGGTCGTCCGAGGCGATCAGTCGCGCGGGCCCGAAGGTGCGGCCGCCGTCCTCGGAAACGCACGCGAGGATGCGGATGCAGCCCCAATCCGCCGAGGAATCCCGCCGCCCTTCGCAAAAGGCGACCACACGGCCGCCCGGCAGGGCGATGCAGGTGGGGATGCGATAGCTGGAATAGCCGCCTTCGCCGGCGGCAAAGAGGGTGAACCGTTCCACAGGAAACACCTCCCGATAGGCGTTTGGTCTGGTCAAACGCTTTGCATTCCGATCGAGCGCGAAAAAGCGCCCGCGGCGAGCGGGCGCTTTTGTTCAGGGATTGGTCTCCTCCGCCTGACCGGAGGAGCCGATATCGTCCGGCAGGGCGAAGGGATCGGCGGCGTCCACGGGGATGGGCGTCGCGGCCGGGGCGTAGGAGGGACGCGGCGCCGCGGCGGCGGCCTCGGCCTCCTTCTGGGCGAGGCTGCCCTCCAGGTCGTTCAGGTCATAGACGGTGATAAAGGCCTCGCTGTGCTCCTGGCCTTCGTAGGCGGGCAGATACAGCCGCGCGTCGCCGTTTTCGAGCCATTCAACCTTCCACACGGGGTTGCGCACGTCTCCGGCCCAGACGCGCTCCGAAGGCGCGGCGAGGTAGAAGAAGCGGTTGAGCATCTGGTAGCCCGTGTAGACGCGGGGAAAATCGCCGCTCACCTCCGGGGCGACGTCCAGATTGGCGGAGCGCATGATCACCACGCGCTGGCCGTTCGGGGAATCGAGGTAGGCGACGGGCACCTCGGAATACTCGTAGAGCATTCCGGTGAAGCTGAACCCAGCGGCGATGACCACCGTCATGACGATGACCATCATGCAGGTGACCACCAGGCGAATGGTGCGGTTCGGAGCGACGCGCCGCAGGCCCAGCATCGCCAAAATGGCGAGACCCAGCGCCAGAAGCGAGGCCAGCAGAGCCGCCAGCCAGTACCAGTTCACACACAGGGAGACGCCTCGCCCGCCGAAAGCAAGCCCGATCAGCGCGATCAGCAGCGCCGCCATCACGGACAGGGTGATCTTCGTGGCGATGTGCAGCCCCTTGCGCGGGGCTTCGGGCACGTTCAGCAGCGGCGCTCCGGGCAGCACCCGCGCGCCGGGGATATCGCGGTAACCGCCCTTGGGGGCGGGCTGGTTCTTCGTCTTCTTCGCCATGCGGCGCAGCCTCCATTTGTTCCAAAGTTCGTTTCCGCTATTATAGCAAAAACGCGGAGGAAACGCAAACCCACCGCGCGGGTTAGTTTTTCGCGAAGGGGCGGCCGCGGGTAGCGCGGGGAAGGGGAAATGTGCTATACTATCCATAATTGGATGATTCTGCGCCTCCGGCCCCGGGGCCGCGCGCGAAGGATACAAAAGGAGCGACCGCCACACCCATGGCTTTTGTTTTCGCGCCGCTGTTCAGCGGCTCCAGCGGCAACGCGCTGTACGTGGAAAGGGACGGGACGAGGCTGCTTGTGGACGCGGGCCTGCCGGGCAAGCGCGTCGCGGCCGAGCTCGAGAAGGCCGGCGCCTCCATCGAGGACGTGCAGGCGATCTTCGTCACGCATGAGCATATGGACCACATCGCCGGGGTCGGCGTGCTGGCGCGCCGCTGGGGCATGCCCGTCTACGCGACCGATCCCACGTGGGAGGCCATGGCGGAGAAGATCGGCCGCGTCAAGCCGGAACAGAGGAGAATCGTCTCGCCCGGGGAGCCGATCGAGTTCGGATGCCTTCGCGTGACGCCCTTCTCCATCCCGCACGACGCGGCCTGTCCGGTCGGATACACCTTCACCGACGGGCGGCGCAAGCTCTCCGTGGCGACGGATATCGGCTGCTTGCGCGAGGATTGGCTCGAGGCCGTGGAGGGTTCGGACCTGCTGCTCCTGGAATCCAACCACGATGTGGACATGCTCCGCGCCGGGCGCTATCCCTACGAGCTGAAGATGCGCATCCTCGGGCAGACGGGGCATCTTTCCAATGACGACGCGGGCATCGCCGCGGCCCGCCTCTGCCGGCGCGGCGTCAAGCAGATCCTGCTCGGGCACCTCTCCCACGAGAACAACTTCCCGGAGCTGGCCTGGGAATCCGTGGCCTGCCGCTTAAGGGAGCTGGGCGCGGAAGGGGATATCCCCCTGGGCGTCGCCCTGCGCGGGGGCCTGAGCGGGCGGTATGTGCTGGAGGAAGGCGAGGTCGGCGCGGAATGAGCAAAAAAGGCGCAAAGCGGCGACCTACCGCCGCGGGGAAGAGCCGCCGAGGGAAGCGCCCGGCAAGGCCGCGTCTTCTGGACGCCTGTCGGCTCTACCTCTTCGCGGCGATGGGCACGGCCGTGCTCTTCGCGGCGCGTATGCTGCTGCCGAAGGGAGAATTCTGGATCCGCGAGGCCCTGGAGGCAGTGTGGGCTTTGTTGGCGCTGGCCCTTCCCGCAGGTCTTTGCCTCAAGAAGCTGAAGAAAAAAGGGAGAGCGCGGCGGCTGCGCCTCTGCCCGCCCAATATCGCCCAGACGGTGCTGGGTCTCCTGGCCATGTGTTTGTACGTGCTCTTCGCGGACGATCTGACGCTTCTGTGGGGCGCTGTCCTGGAGGGCTGGGGCATGACGACGCGGCTGGCGGCCGAGGCCTTCCACAGCCGCTGGGAGCTCGGCGCGGGCATTGCCTGCGAGAGCGTCCTCCGGCCCCTGTGCGAGGCAGGGTTCTTTTTCATCGCGCTGCTCGCCGCCTGGGAGCGGCGGGGCACGCGTTACGGCGCCTGGGCTTCCGCCGCGCTGTACGCATCGCTGGGCGGCGATCTTACCGCACTCCCGGCGCGGTTCGCCCTGGGACTGAGCGCGGCGATGCTCATCGCCTCGACGGGCTCCTGGCCACTGGGGGCGTTCTGCATGGCGTTCAGCGGCGCGGCGCAGACGGCGGCGGGCCAGCTGCGCGCCGTCTCGCTTGATCTTTCGCGCTTCGACGCCCTGGGCCAGAGCCTGGGCGGCGCGCGCGGGCTCTGGCTCCTGGCCCTGGAGACGGCCTTCCTCGGCGCGGGCTTTTTCTGCATCGTCAAAGGCGTATGCGCGGTGAAGCCGGTGGGTGGCACGAAGGTGCGCCCGCGGCCGATCGAGATCAAGGCTCTCGGCGCGGAGGAGGTCTTCATCCTCACCGCGGGCGTGATCACCGCAGCGGCGATCCTCCTGGCCGACGCGCTGCAAATGTGCGGCATCCTCCCCTGAGAAAGGCGGGCTGAACTGATGAACGCCTCCATCGCCTGCGTGGGCAGGCTCAAGGAGCCCTGGCAGCGCGAGGCCTGCGCAGAATACTTGAAGCGCCTTTCGCGCTTCGGGACCTACACTGTGCGCGAGGTGGACGATCTTCCCGAGCCCGCGCATCCCTCCGAGGCGGCCAACCGCGCCGTCATGGAGAAGGAGGGCAAAGCGCTCCTCAGACAGCTGAAGCCGGGGGAGCACGTCATCGCCCTGTGCATCCAGGCCAAAGCCCCCACGAGCGAGGCCCTCGCCGCGCGTCTGGGGGAACTGAGCGGCCAGGGAAAACGTCTTGTATTCGTGTTCGGCGGCTCGCTGGGGCTTTCGGACGAGGTCATCGCGCGGGCGGACGAGCGCCTTTCGCTCTCGAACCTCACCCTGCCGCACGCCCTGGCGCGCATCCAGCTGCTCGAACAGCTCTACCGCGCGGAGAAGATCCTCGCGGGGGAACGCTACCATAAATAAGTGGCCGGGAGGCCAAAAGGAGGGGAGAAAGGTGGACCGCATCACGGTCATCGTGCCTTGCTTCAACGAGGAGGAGGCTCTGCCCCTGTTTCTGCGCGAGGCGGACCGCGCCGCCGCGCAAATGGCGGACGCGCAGGTGACCTATCTCTTCGTGGACGACGGCTCCACGGACGGTACCCTCGCCTTCCTGCGCGAGCAGGCCGCCCGCCGGGAGGACGTGCGCTTCCTCTCCTTCTCCCGCAATTTCGGCAAGGAGGCCGCCATGCTGGCCGGGCTGGAGCACGCCGATGGAGATCTCGTCGCCATTCTGGACGCGGACCTGCAGGATCCGCCCGCGCTCTTGGCGGAAATGCTCGCGGCCCTGCGGGAGGACCCCTCTCTGGACTGCGCCGCCGCACGCCGCGAGTCCCGCGAGGGCGAGCCGCGGGTGCGCTCCTTCTTCGCGCGGATGTTCTACCGCTGCATCAACCGCCTCTCGCGCACGGAGATCGTCGATGGCGCGCGGGATTTCCGCCTCATGCGCCGCCGCATGGTGAAGGCCATCCTCTCCCTGCCGGAGCGCAACCGCTTCTCCAAGGGCATCTTCGGGTGGGTGGGCTTTAAGACCAAATGGATCTCCTACCGCAACGTGGAGCGCGCCGCGGGGAAGACCAAGTGGTCCTTCTGGAAGCTGTTCCTCTACTCGCTGGACGGCATCATGGCCTTTTCGACGGCCCCCTTGTCGCTGGCGAGCATTCTCGGGCTGCTGATGTGCGTCGCGGCAGTGCTGGCGATCATCTTCGTCATCGTGCGGCAGCTGCTCTTCGGCGGCTCGGCGTTCGGCTGGCCGAGCCTGGTGTGCATCCTGCTGTTCGTCAGCGGCATCCAGCTGTTCTGTCTCGGTATCATCGGGCAATACCTGGCCAAGACGTACACGGAGGTGAAGGCCCGGCCGGTCTACGTGCTCAGCGAAACGGAGAAGGGCCGCGTATGACGGGTGAGATCCAGGCGGGGGAGCGCTTTTCAGCCGGGCGCTTCCACGTGACCGTCCTCTGGGCGGATAACCACCTTCTCTTCGTGGAAAAACCCGCGAACATGCCCGTGCAGGCAGATTCCTCGGGGGATCTGGACCTGCTCACCGCCTGTAAGGCGTTTTTGCGGGAGCGGCTGGGCAAGCCGGGCGAGGCGTATCTCGGCCTTGTGCACCGGCTGGACCGGCCGGTCGGCGGGGCGATGGTCTTCGCGCGCACGTCCAAGGCGGCAGCGCGGCTGACCCAGGCCTTTTCCGCCCATACGACCGATAAGCGTTACTTCGCCGTGGGGCAGGGCGAGTGCCGCGAGACCTTGCGCCTGCGGGATTTCCTGCGCAAGGACGAGCGCACGGGCATGGTCCGGGTCGTGCCGGAAGGCGCGCCCGGCGGCAAGGAGGCGCGCCTGACGGCGGTCCCCCTGGCGGCGAGGGACGGTTTGACCC
>CACZOT010000337.1 GCA_902782795.1 uncultured Eubacteriales bacterium
ACACGCTCTACGATGTGTTCACCAAGCTCACCCAGGGCTATAAGGCCCACGGCGTACGCCGCTTCGTGGTGCTGAACGGCCACGGGGGCAACATCCCCGTGCTGGACCGCGTCGCCCTCGACCTCGCCCGCCAGGGCTGCCTGCTGGCGCAGATGAACTGGTGGTTGATGGCCTGGGACCTGGACCCCGCCTGGAAGGGCGGCCACGGCGGCGCGGAGGAGACCGCCGGCGTGCTGGCCGTGGACCCCAAGCTGGTCGATTGGTCTCGGGTGGAGGACATGGTCCTGGAGCCCGTGTCCGACGAGATCGAATCCACCGGCTTCAAGACCGTGCGATTCAAGGGCGTAGAGATCCCCCTCGTCCGGCCGGTGACGGATATCTCGGACAACGGCTGGATCGGCCCGGATCACCCGAAGAACGCCACCGAGCAGTGGGGGCGGGAGATGCTCGATTCCTGCGCCCGCTACATCGCCGATTTTATGGAAGCATTCCGGCGCGTGCCCCTGCCGGAGAGAAAGTGAGGATACCCAAATGAATGAACTGAAGATGATCGAAGAGCTCTCCAACGCCTTTGGCCCCGCGGGCTTCGAGGACGAGGCCCAGCTCGTCGCCCGCCGCTACATGCCCGCCACCGCCCAAATGGAGGAGGACAGCCTGCGCGATCTCTACGTCCGCCGCCGCGAGAACACGGGCGGCCGCCCCGTCGTGCAGCTGGACGCCCATCTGGACGAGGTCGGCTTCATGGTGCAGGCCATCCGCCCGGACGGCGCGCTCAAGTTCATCCCCCTGGGGACCATCGTAGCCAGCAACATCCCCGCCCACAAGGTCAAGGTGCGCGCCAAGGACGGCACGCTCGTCTCCGGTATCACCACCGCCAAGCCGCCCCATTTTATGAGCGACGCGGAGAAGAACCGCATGCCCGCCGTGGAGGAGATGGCCATCGACGTGGGCGCTTCCTCCCTGGAGGAGGCGCGCGACAGCTACGGCATCCGCGTGGCCGCGCCCGCCGCGCCAGACGTACGCTTCGAATACGACGAAAAGCACGATATCATGATCGGCAAGGCCTTCGACAACCGCCTGGGCTGCGCCGCCATCGCCTCCGTGCTCGAACAGCTGGACGGCGAGGCCCTCTCGGTGGACGTGGTCGGCGCGCTCGCCACCCAGGAGGAGCTCGGCTGCCGCAGCGCCGCCGTCACCGCCCGGACCGTGAAGCCGCAGATCGCCATCGTCTTCGAGGGCTGCCCGGCGGACGACACCGTCGTGGAAAAGTGGCTTTCCCAGACCGCCGTGCACAAGGGGCCGATGCTGCGCCACATCGACGCGCGCATGCTCACCAACCCGCGCTTCCAGCGCTGGGCGCTGGACCTGGCCGAGGAGCTCGGCATCCCCGTCCAGGAGGCCGTGCGCACCGGCGGCGCCACCAACGGCGCGCCGATCCACCTTTCGAACGAGGGCGTGCCCTGCATCGTCATCGGCTTCCCGGTCCGCTACATCCACAGCCATTACGGTATCGCCTCCCTGGAGGATTTCAAAAACGGCGTGCGCCTGGCCGTGGAGATCCTCCGCCGCCTGGACGAAAAGACCATCCGATCCTTCTGAGGAGAGCGGCGCAGCAGGCCGTTCTTTTGCCGGCCGTCTCCGCCCGGCGGCTCTGACGGCCGCTGCGTGGGAAAATGAGCGCGGAAAAAGCGCGGGAGAACCATGTGTTCTCCCGCGCTTTCTTTTCTTCTTATAGAGCTGCCCGCATGACCGCGCTCCAGCGGGAGACGATCAGCTCCATGCCCTCGAGGGTCGGGTGCGCGTCGTCCTGGGAGACGAACGCGGGATCGTCCAGGAGCTCCTCGCCCGGGGTGTAGAGGAGCCTCGCCCCGGCGTAGCGGTCCACGATCCGGCGGAAGACGAGGGCGCGCTCCGCGTCCGCGCCGCGCAGGCCGAAGATGCTCGTGGCGAAGACGGGCCGTTTGTCTGCGGCGAGGATGGCGGTGAATTCGTCCACGCGGCGCTCGAATTCGGCCTCGGTGAAGCCGCCGAGCATGTTCACGCCCATCTCCACGGAGGCGAAGGACCAATCCCAACGGGAGACGATGTGCTCCGCCATGGCCTTCTCCAGGTGGGCCGCGCCGGCAAAGCCGAGGTTGAAATAATCGCACCCCAGCTTCTGAGCGATGCGGAAGGGATAGGTGTACGGCGCGCCGAGGGCGAGGCTGCCGTGGGTGATGGAGGAGCCGTAGGCGAGATAGGTCCTCGCG
>CACZOT010000338.1 GCA_902782795.1 uncultured Eubacteriales bacterium
TCGTCTGGAACCTGAACAGCTTCGACCAGGAGGGCGTGCAGCTGGGCAAGGTGCTCGCCAAGCGCGTCCTCGCCCACGAGACCGACGGCGCTCTGCGCGCCTACAGCGATCTGCTGGGCATCTGATTTCCCCCCATCCAGCCTCGGTCCGCCGCGCGCCATCGCCGCGGCGGACCGTTTGCGTTCGCGGGAGGAACCTTCTTTTCCCCGCGCTCTTTCGCGCTGGGCCGGGGGCAAGCCCCTTTCCAACAATTGCATTTGCCAGGGCCCCTTCGCTTGTGCGATACTGTATGTACCGTAACAAAAGCGAAGGGGTTCTTGACGATGCGGCTGGCGATGGCGGCGCTTTTCCTTGCCGGAGGTATGCTCGGGGTCTTCCGGGGAGAGCCGGGCGCGGCGGTTTTTTGGTGTGAAAAAGCGCTGCCGCTCCTTCGCGGAGGGCTCGCCTGCCTGAGTGGACGGATTCCCTTTCCCCTGGCCGAAGCGTTCCTGATCGCGCTGCCGTTGTGGATCCTCTGCGGACATTCCCGGCGCAGGCGCCTGGCGGAAGCGCTCGCGGCCGTCCTCCTGGCGCTGACGTGCACATGGTTCCCGCTGTGCATCGCGCAAGCGCGCACCGTCCCTGCGGAGATTCCCGACGCGGCGGCCCTTTCCGATCTCTGCGCGCGGCTGTCCGGCGAGGCGGCGGCCCAGCGCGTCTCCCTGCCCGAGGACGCGCGCGGCCGCGTGCTCCTGCCATGGACCCAGCGCGATCTCCTGCGTGAGGCGGCGCGCCTGTGCGAAAGCGGCGGCGTCCCCAAGGCGTCGCGCTGCCCGGAGCTGATGGCCGCGCTCGGCGTCTCCGGGTGGTGGTCGCCGGTCACGGGCGAGGCAGTCGTCGATTGCGCGCTGCCCGCAGCCGCCCTGCCCTTCACCCTCTGCCATGAGCTGGCGCACGCGCGCGGCGTCGTGGGCGAAGCCGAGGCGAACCTCTTCGCCTGGGAAGCGTGCGCGCGCGGACCTGACGCTTTCCGCTATTCGGGAACGGTCAGCGCGCTGTGGTACGCGCTCGGCGCTCTGCGGGAGGCGGACGAGGCGGCCTGGCGGAACGCCATATCGGGGTTGGACGCCGTCGTCTCGCGCGATCTGCGCGCCATGAACGCGCTGTCCGATCGCGAGGAGACGCCGCTCGAGCGGCTGCAGGATCGTCTCACCGCGCTGTACCTGCGCTGCGCCGGCGCGGGCGATTACGCCGCGTTCCTCGCGTGGATCGCATGAAAAAAGGCTTCCGGGGCGTCAAAACCCGAAAGCCTTTTTTGTGGGAAATGATCGTGGCGCGGTCAGATCGCGAACCCTTCCGGGAACGCGCAGACCTGTCCTGTCTGGCGGGATTGCTCCGCGAGGAAGACGGCCATATGGCCGTTGATGCTGTCGTCGAGCTTTGTCAGGGAGATGCTGGGCTCGTCGCCGCGAAGGTACTCGACGAAATCCGCCACCAGGCGCTGGTCGCCGCCGCCGTGACCGCCCTGGGCGTCGAAGCGGACTTCCTCGATATCGCACTCGCAGCCCGGCGCGGGGTTGATGGAGCGCACCGTGAAATACCCCTGCTCGAGAGAGCCGTAGATCTCCGCCCTGGTGCCGCAGATATGGATGGTGCGCTCGTCCTTGCCGGAACCGCTGGCGAGGATGAACGAGGCGGTGGAGCCGTCGGCGAATTCGATGGCGACGTTCTGATGGTCCACGACGTCGTTGCCGCACTTCCAGACGCAGCGGCCGTAGTAGTTGTCCGGCTTTTTCAGCTCGGCGATCTTGTCCTCGATAGTGGGACGCTCGATGTGCTCCAGACGGTCCCAGACGTAAAAGCTCCAGCGGTCGGGGTGGTCGATGTACATCTTTTTGGCGCTGTAGACGCACCGGTCCTCGATCGGGCAATCCACCATGCACATCGTACCCGCGCCTTCGGGGCACCGTTCGGGTCGGAACTCGAAAATGGACCCGAAGGAAGCCACGCGCGCGGGCTTCACGCCGCTCTTGAGCCACATGATGATATCCATATCGTGGCAGGATTTGGCCAGCAGGAGCCCGGCGTGGCAGGCATTGCTGTCGCGCCACTTGCCGCGAACATAGCAGGTGGCCATGTGGTGGTAGCTGACGTACTCCGCCGCCTCGATGGAGGTGATCTCGCCCAGATCGCCCCGGAGGACGCGGCGGCGCATCTCCTGGTAGAAGGGGGCGTAGCGCAGTACGTGGCAGATCATGACCTTGTTGTGATACTGCTTCGCGGCGCGCGCCAGGCGCTCCATCTCCTCCATATTGACGGCGAAGGGCTTTTCGATGAGCATATCGTACCCCGCTGCCAACAGCGGCAGGGCCGTGGCGACGTGCTGATGGTCCATCGTGCCGTTAATGACGGCGTCCGCCATCTTCGGCGCGGCGGCGAGCTCTTCCGCGCTGGCGAAGAGGCCCGCCTCCGGGATGCCGAACTGCCGGGCGAAGTATTCCCGCCGCACGGGGTTGGGGTCCGCCACGCCCACGATGCGCAGCTTGTCCGGCTCCTGCAGCGCGTATTTCCCGTACCATAGGCTCCTGTGCCCCGCCCCGACGATGACCGCCGTCACCGGCCCGTTTTTCACCATGTCCCTCTCTCCTTCGCTTGCGTTTTCCGCCCGATCAGTATACCACCAGGGCGCGGGCGGACGCAAGGCTCAGGAGAGGAGCGCGCGGTCGCTGGCGAAATCGTCGCCGCTCAGGAGGGCGAACTTCTCCAGGAGCATTGGCACGGTGAGGGCGCGCTTTTCCTCGCCGGAAATATCCATGATGACGCGGCCCTCGTACATCATGACGAGGCGGTTGCCGTAGGCGATGGCGTCCCGCATGTTGTGGGTGACCATGAGCGTCATGAGATGGTTTTCGCGGACGATGCGGTCCGTGAGCTCGAGCACCTTCAGGGCCGTGCGCGGATCGAGCGCGGCGGTGTGCTCGTCCAGAAGGAGCAGGCGCGGCCGCTGCATGGTGGCCATGAGGAGCGTGAGCGCCTGCCTCTGCCCGCCCGAGAGGAGGCCGACCTTCGCGGACATGCGGTCCTCCAGGCCCAGGCCGAGGTCGGCCAGCTTTCCCCGGAAGAGCTCGCGCTCGGCGCGGGTAATGCCGCGGCGAAGGCCCCTCTTCCGCCCGCGGCGCATGGCCAGGGCGAGGTTTTCCTCGATCTGCATGGTGGCGGCCGTGCCGGTCATGGGGTCCTGAAAGACGCGGCCCAGCCACCGGGCGCGCTCGTGCTCGACGAGGGAGGTCACGTCTTCCCCGTCGATGCGGACGGATCCGCCATCCAGCGGCCAGACGCCCGCGATGGCGTTGAGCAGCGTGGATTTGCCCGCGCCGTTGCCGCCGATCACCGTCACGAAGTCGCCGTCCTCCAGGCGCAGGTCCACCCCGTCCAGGGCGATCTTCTCGTTCACCGTGCGCGGGTTGAAGACCTTGCGAAGGGCGTTCAGTTCAAGCATTCTGCCGCGCCTCCCTCCTGGCCATGTTCGCTCTGAACCGGCCGTTCCAGTAAGGCACCGCCAGGAACAGCGCCACCACCAGGGCCGAGAGGAGCTTGAGCATGTTCGTGTCCAGCCCCAGCCACAAAACGAACTGCAAAACGATATAATAGAGCACCGCGCCGATTGCCACGCCGGAGAGCTTCAGGGCGAAATTCGTGAACAGGCGGCCGAAGAGCACCTCGCTGATGATGACCGCCGCCAGGCCGATGACGATGGCGCCTCGGCCCATGTTCACGTCCACCGCGCCTTGATACTGCGAGAGGATGGCCGAGGAGAGCGCCACGATGCCGTTGGAGATCATCAGCCCCAGGACCTTGCCGCGGCTGGTGTTGATCCCCTGGGCGCGGGCCATCCGCTCGTTGGCGCCGGTGGCTCGCAGGGCGCAGCCCTTCTCCGTGCCGAAGAACCAGTAGAGCAGGCCGATCAGCGCCGCGTGGACGATCGCCATCACGAAGATGGGGTTGTTCGCGGCCAGAGCGCGCACGTTCCGCCCGCTCACCAGCAGGCAGTATTTCGTCACGCTGATGCCCTGGTTCGCCTTGAAGCCCATGATCCACAAATTGATGGAATAGAGCGAGAGCTGCGTGAGGATGCCCGCGAGGATCGGCGGGATGCCCATCGCCGTGTGGAACAGCCCCGTAGCCAGCCCCGCCAGCATCCCCGCCAGGACCGCCGCGAGCATCGCCAGCGGCATCGGAACACCGCGCATCATCAGCATCACGCAGACCGCGCCGCCCAGGGCCATGGTGCCGTCCACGGTGAGGTCGGCAAAATCCAGGATCTTGTAGGTGACGTACACCCCGATGGCCATCACGCCCCAGATCAGCCCCTGGGAGACGGCTCCGGGCATCGCGTTCAGGAGCACCGCAACATTCATGTTCCTCTCTCCTTGGCAGGGCCGGAGCGCGAGGCCCCGGCCCGATCGATTTCGTTATTCCCCGATGGCGACGTAGCCCTCGGGGATCTCCACGCCCAGAAGGCCCGCCATCTCGGCGTTGTACTTGCGGGTGACGTTCGGCGCGTAGCGGATGGGCATTTCGGAAACGTCCGCGCCGTTGGCGAGCACCTCCCAGGCCATCTCGCCCGTGGCGTAGCCCAGCTCGTAGTAGCTGATGGAAAGCGTGGCCACGCCGCAGCCGGAGCAGATGCCCTCCTCGCCCGCGATCACCGGCATGCCCGCGACCTCGACGACGTTGCGGATGGCCTCGGTGCAGGAGGCGGCGGTGTTGTCCGTGGGGATGTAGAGGACGTCGCTGGCGGCGCAGGCGGCTTCCGTGACGGAGGCGACGTCGTTGGAATCCGTGAAGGCGTAGGCGGTGGCGTTCAGGCCCATGGCCGTGAGCTCCTCGGTGACGACCTGCACCTGATAGAGGGAATTCGCTTCGGCGGAGCAGTAGAGGATGCCGACTTCCCTGGCCTCCGGGAAGA
>CACZOT010000339.1 GCA_902782795.1 uncultured Eubacteriales bacterium
ATTGTGGAAGACAAACCAATAGCGGTCGGTCGAGTCGTCCTCATAAGCCTG
Source organism: uncultured Eubacteriales bacterium (assembly GCA_902782795.1). Classification (GTDB taxonomy): domain Bacteria; phylum Bacillota; class Clostridia; order Christensenellales; family Aristaeellaceae; genus UBA1224. Next base: position 52 of record CACZOT010000339.1, read on the forward strand.
GAAGGCGGAGATGTAATGGCCGAAATAGGGGGCCGTGGTCGTCCCGTCGAGCCTGATCATGGCCTTCTGAATAGCGGGGACGTCCAGGGCGGCGGAGAACTCGTCCAGGCGCTGGCCGTAGACGTCGTTATTGTGATCGCAATCGATGAATACCGCCGAGCCGATGGCCGCGATCATGTTCGGGAAATACTCGTTCCAGACGCCCGCCCACTGCGTGCGCTGGGAGGTGGGCAGCGTCATGGTATAGGCGTAGGCGAAGACCTCCCCGGTCTGTTTGTCGTAAACGACGTACAGATCGCAGGCCTTGCCTTTGTACCAGTTGGCCTCGATCGTCCCCTCCAGGCCGGCGACGCCCCGAAATTCGAGGTACAGATCGTCCGAGGGATCCATGTAGGAGAGGACGTCCGCCGTAGCGTCCATGTGCTCTTCGATTTGGCCGGTGAACGGCATGAAATACTGCGTAAGTCGCGTTTCCCGCGCAGGGGCCTCCTCCGCGAGGCCGGGGGCCAGGCAACCAAGCACCAGGGTCAGAACCAAGATCAGGGCACAGAGGGATTTCTTCACGATTGGTCGCTTCCTTTCAGAGAGATCGGGGATCAGGGCCGGGACGTACCGCAGACCAGGCATTTCGCGCCGGAGTTGGTGGCGCCGCAGCCCGGGCATTTCCAGTTGGCGTTCGCCGGGGCGGGAGCCGGGGTAGGCTCGGGCTCGGGTGCAGCGTCGGGGCGGGCCGTGCCGCAGACCAGGCAGCTCTTGCCGCTGTTGGTCGCGCCGCAGCCCGGGCACTTCCAGTGGCTGTCCGGGACTGGCGCGGGCTGCGGCTGCGGCTGCGGCTCGGGTTCCGGCTCAGGTTGCGGAGCGGGCTCCGGCGTTGGCGCGGGCTCCTCGGGGCGAGCCGTACCGCAGACCAGGCACTTGGCGCCGCTGTTCGTCGCGCCGCAGCCCGGGCACTTCCAGCTGCCGCCGACGGCCGGGCCGACCGGAACGGGCGCGACGGGCTCGGGCGTCTGGTTCGGAACGGGATCGACGCGTTTGGCGTAGGAAGGCGTCGGCGCGGGCGCGCCGCTGTCGGAGGTGTTGTGGAAGAGGAACCAGTAGCAATCGGTGTACTCGCCTACCTCCTGGAAGAAGACGGTGAAGTAATGCGAATAGCTGAAGACGTTGGCTGCGGAATCCGCCGCCTGGATGGCGCCCGCCAGGACATCGACCTCGCCCTTCTGGTCGAAGGAATTGAGCGCCTCGACCAGCGCCGCGTCGTCAAAGCCGGTCTCCACGCGCAGGACCGCCATGGCGGGAATGACGGAGATGTTCTGCCCGGTGATGGTCTGGTTCAGCTCCGCCGCGCTCAGGAGGGTGGAGACGTCGATCCCATAAACATAGGAAACGACGCCGGATCCGTCCTTCAGGTAGACGATATACAGATCGTTACCCTTGCACACGAAGCGTTCCCAGCCGAAGGTGGAATCGTAAGAGCCGCTCTCGGCGTATTCGATCGTGACGTCGTTGAGCGTCTCACCCACCCAGAGCAGGGCCTGCACGTGCTCCTCCAGCGTGCCGGGGAAGGGCGCGCGCCGGGAGGTGAGCTGTGTGGGCAGAGCCGGGTGTTCGTACACGAGGCCGCCGCCGTTTTCCTCGTCGGAGACCTCCAGGAAGAGCTCGTTGACGCCGTCCTGCGCCCAGACGTAATAGCCCTCTTCGTTGCGCAGCAGCGTGACGTCGAACCCCTGGCAGAGGAACTGATAGCCCGCGCCGAGGGTGGTGTAGGTGCCGGTCAGGTCGTAGCCGTTATCCGCGTAACTGTAGACGCAGCGCGCGGTCCCATCCGGGTGGAAATAGAAATCCATCTTCATTTCCAGGCCGTAGTTTTCCAGCTGGACCATGACGCCGCTCGTCTCCAGGGCCACGAGCGAGAGGTGCACGTCCCCTTCCTCGGCCGTGGCGGGGACGAGCCCGCCCAGGAGAAGGAGCAGGGCGAGGATGAGCGCCGAAAGCTTCTTGGACATAGGGTTCCTTCCTTTCCATAAAGGCCGGACCGGCCCGCTATTTGTAGGAAAAGCCGATATCCACCACGGTGTAGCCGTACGCCTCCATCGGCTGGAGACGCAGGACGTAGCCCGAGACCTCGACCGGATCCACGCCCGGCGTGCTCTTGAGGCCCGGGCCGACCCGGGCCAATAGCTCCCTGAGCCCTTGGTACGCACCCTCGTAGGTGAGGTCGCCGTCCACCATGTAGTGGCAGGAGGTCCGTTTGCCCATCATGTGGGCGACGATCCACATCAGTGTCTGCTCGGCGTCGGTATAGACCCCGGCCGGCTCTCCCCTGTCGCCCCAGGTGCAGGGAAAGATCTTCCAGTTCATCTTTTCCTCGGCCGGGCAGGAGGCGTAGTCCGCCACCCATTCGTGGTCCTGGCGCAGCACGTCCGCCGAGATATTGAAGTAGCCGTAGGAGACGTAATCCGCTCCGATGCCCTGGGTGCCGGGGTCGTCCCAGGTGACGTCCACGAAGTACCAGCGGTTGTCCAGCCAGATCGTGTTCCAGAGGTGGCCGCCGCCGTTGGCCTCGCCGCGCTGGAAGCCCGCGTCCAGCCCGAGAAGGGAGCAGAGCAGGTAGAAGGCGTCGGAATAGCCGTCGCACTCCGCCTCACCGTACAGGAACACGCCCATGGCGGTGTCGTAGCGGGTGAAGCCGATCTCTCCGGGGTCGTAATCGGAGAGCTTATAGCGCGTCATCTCACAGATGCGGTCGTGGATGCGCCGCTCCTTGTCCAGCTCGGTCCCGCCCGCGGCTTCGATCTCCGCGGCCACGGCGAGGGCGCGGTCCAGAAGGGTGCGCTCGTCGCCGGAGATCTTGTTCTCCAGGCCGTTTTTGTAGAGCCTGGCCACCTTAAACCCCTGGCGGTACTGGATGCTGTTCACCCGCACGGTGCGCGTCGAGCGGTCGATGCCGTAGCGGAAGAAGGCCAGACCGTAGTTGACCAGGAGCGCGTTGATGGCCACGCCGTCGGCGAACATGGAATCCAGCTCCTGGCTGTAGTGGAATTCGAATTCGCCGTCGAGGCGGTTCAGGCGCTCGCGGCAGTACGCGCGCACCTCCGTTAGGGTCGCATAGCGCGTTTCCGCCCGCGCGGGCGCGCACGTCAGGACGACGAGCGCCAGGGTGACCAGCAGGGCCGCCGCTTTCCGGATCCTCCGCATAGGGCCGCGCCTCCTCTACCGTTCGGGCCGTTCCGCCTGTTTTTTTACCATATTTCTTTTCATATTCACAATACCACACGCGGCCATCTTCGTCAATATTTTTCCTTGCCGCCATATTTGCCCCGTCCCGGCGTTGCATTCGCCCAGGTTTTATGGCACAATAGCGGTGACGCTCCCCCATGGATATAAAGGAGAAAACGCATATGAAAACAGATTTCGACCCCTTGCTGCAAAAGTACCCCTCGCAGCGCTTCCCCATCTACGCCCGCGGCGGCATGGTGAACTCCTCCAGCCCGCAGGCGGCGGCGGCCGGCCTCGAGGCCCTGCGCCTCGGCGGCAACGCCATGGACGCAGCCGTGGCCGCGGCCTCGGCCCTCACCGTCGTCGAGCCCACCGCCAACGGCATCGGCGCGGACGCCTTCGCCCTGGTCTGGTCGGAAAAGGAACGGAAGCTCTTCGGCCTCAATTCCAGCGGGCGCGCGCCCATGCTGGCCTCCATCGAGAGCGTGACCGCCTCGGGCCGGGCCAAGGACGGCAAGATGCCCACCTTCG
>CACZOT010000340.1 GCA_902782795.1 uncultured Eubacteriales bacterium
CGCCGTGTTCATGCACCACCGGGAGCAAAAGACCGTCTATTACTGGGGCGAGCATTTCGCCGCCGTCGGCCAGAGCTTTGAGAATTTCGGCGGCACGATGTGGTTCCTCCTGCCCGACGAGGGCGTGAGCGTCGACGAGCTGCTCGAGGACGAGGAGGCCATGCGCTTTCTGACGACGGCCGACAGGTGGCGCTCCTGGGAACAGCAGCGGTTTCTCCGGGTCAACTTCTCCGTACCGAAGTTTGACGTTGTTTCCGATCTGGATCTCGTGGACGGGCTGCGCGCGCTAGGCGTGACGGGCGCGTTCGATCCCACGCGCGCCGACCTCTCCTCCCTGACCTCCGCTTCCCCCGTCTGGGTCTCCGCCGTGCGCCATGACGCGCGCGTCGTCATCGACGAGGAGGGCTGCGTCGCCGCGGCCTTCACGCTGATCCCCGCCCCCGGCGAACCTCCGCCGCCGGAGGAGCTCGTGGACTTCGCGCTGGACCGGCCGTTCCTCTTCTGCATCACCGGCGAGGACGGCCTGCCGCTGCTCACCGGCATCGTCAATCATCCCTGACCGCAAAAGCGCTCCCGCCCGAAGGTCGGGAGCGCTTTTTACGTGTTATCGGTCAAAATGCACAGAGATCCGGTTGCTTTTTGCCGTCTCTTCTGCTATAATGACCATATCCTAATTTGTTTTCCAGGGAGGTCCACGTCATGTGCAAAGAATACCCGCTGAGCGTTCCCACCCCGCATCACTTCTCCTTCGCCGTCCGCGACGTTCCCAACGTCACCGTGGAGCAGCGCGAGCGCGTGCTGAAGGCGACGCATTACAACGAATTTGCCTTCCCCGCCGGTATGCTGACCGTCGATATGCTCTCCGACTCCGGCACCACCGCCATGACCAACCAGCAGTGGGCCGCGCTGTTTCTGGGCGACGAGGCCTACGGCCGCAACACCGGCTACTACGTCCTGCTCGACGCCTTCCGCGATATCTTCGAGCGCGGCGGCGAGAAAAACTGGAAAAAGTCCATCGACCTTGTCCGCACGGACTGCCGCGACGTGGAAAAGCTGATGGACGAGCTCTACCTCTGCGAGTATGAGGGCGGGCTGTTCAACGGCGGTGCGGCGCAGATGGAACGCCCCAACGCTTTCCTCATCCAGCAGGGCCGCGCGGCGGAATCCGTGCTGATGGAGATCGTGCGCAACATCCTCTCCGCGCGCCATCCGGGCAAGACCTTCACCATCCCCTCCAACGGCCATTTCGACACCACCGAGGGAAACATCAAGCAGATGGGCTCCATCCCCCGCAACCTCTACAACAAGGAGCTGCTCTACGAGGTTCCCGCCGGCGGGCGCTATGAGAAGAACCCCTTCAAGGGCAACATGGACATCGAAAAGCTGGAGCAGCTGATCGCCGCCTGCGGGCCGGAGAACGTGCCCTTGATCTTTACCTGCATCACCAACAACCCGATCTGCGGCCAGCCCGTCTCCATGGCGAACCTGCGCGAGATCAACCGCGTCGCGCACAAGTACGACATTCCGCTGGTGTTCGACGCCGCGCGCTGGGCGGAGAACGCCTACTTCATCAAGATGAACGAGCCCGGCTACGAAAACAAGTCCATCGCCGAGATCACCAGCGAGATGTTCTCCTACTGTGACGCGTTCTCCATGTCCGCCAAGAAGGACGGCCACGCCAACATGGGCGGCATGCTCGCCTTCCGTGACCGCGGACTGTTCTGGCAGAAGTTCTCCGACTTCAACAGCGACGGCAGCGTCAAGACCGACGTGGGCGTGCTGCTCAAGGTCAAGCAGATCTCCTGCTACGGCAACGATTCCTACGGCGGGATGTCCGGCCGCGACATCATGGCCCTCGCCTGCGGGCTTTACGAGAGCTGCGACTTCAACTATCTCGACGAGAGAGTGAAGCAGGTGGAATACCTGGCTCAGGGCTTCTACAAGGCCGGCGTCAAGGGCGTAGTCCTTCCCGCGGGAGGCCACGGAGTCTACATCAATATGGACGAGTTCTTCGACGGAAAGAGGGGCCACGACACCTTTGCCGGACAGGCCTTCTCCCTGGAACTGATTCGCCGCTACGGCATCAGGGTCGCCGAGCTGGGTGATTTCAGCATGGAATACGATCTGAAGACCCCCGAGCAGCAGGCTGAGGTCGCCAACGTGGTCCGCTTCTGCATCAACCGCAGCCAGCTGACCAGGGAGCACCTGGATTACGTCATCGCCGCGGTCAAGGCCCTTTATGAGGACAGGGAGAACATCCCCAACATGAGGATCCTCTGGGGCAAGGATCTGCCAATGAGGCATTTCCACGCCTTCCTTGAGCCTGATCCCAACGAGGAGAAGTAGCCAGTGAAGAGAAAGGACGTTATCGTTACAGGCTTTGCGCTGTTTGCGATGTTCTTCGGGGCGGGTAATCTGATCTACCCGCCCTTTCTCGGACGCTTCTGCGCGGGGACATGGTTCACAGGCTTCATCTGCTTCATGGCGTCCGATATGGGCCTTGCCATGATGACCCTGATATGCATCGGAAAGCTGGACTGCGACCCCTTAAGGCTCGCCGAGAAGCTGGGGAAGACCGCGTCCGTGCTCATCCCGGTGGTAGTGGCGGTCTGCGTAGGGCCGATGCTCGCCGTTCCCCGGACGGCAGCGGTGAGCTTTGAGTTCGCTGTCAGGCCCTTCACCGAAGACCTGAGCCCGATGATCTTCTCAGCGGTCTATTTCATCATCACCGCTCTGCTCTGCCTCAGGCAGTCCAGAGTCATCGACGTCATCGGAAGCCTCCTGGCTCCGGCCCTTCTCCTGCTCCTCGCCGTGCTCGTATGCGTCGGGATCGCCGAGCCGGTTGGGCCCGTGGCCGGTGCGGCCGGCGTCGAAAGCTGCGTGAAGATGGGGATAAGCTCCGGATACCAGACCATGGACGTGCTCGCGGCTCTCCTGATGTCCGTAGGCATTTTCTCCGGTATCAGGGCGAAAGGATATGCAGACGAAAAGAGCAGCCTCAGGATGATCTGCCTTTCCGGTCTCATCGCCGTGGCGGCCCTATTTGCGGTCTACGGCGGACTTGCCTACCTGGGGGCCACGTCGTCCGTGGTGTTCGCGGACGTCGATTCCCAGGCGGAACTTCTGACCATGATCGTAGACAGTCTCATGGGCAGCGGAGGGCTTGCCGTCCTGGGCGTCATCGTGCTGCTCGCCTGTCTGACCAGCGCCATAGGGCTCGTGTCCTCCATCGCGGAGTTCTTCTGCGGGCTCTGCGGCGAAAGGCTGGCGTACAGGTACTGGGTCGTCATCTTCTCGGTCCTGGGATGTCTGATATCCACCATGGGACTTGATCAGATAATAGGGCTGGCGGCGCCGATCCTGGAGATAGTATATCCGGTCATCGTCGTCCTGGTGTCCCTGCGCCTCCTTCTGCCCCAGGCAGGAAGGGCTGTGCAGCTGCCGGCCGTAGTCATGGCATTTGTCGTGTCTCTGGCCCAGTTCTTCGGTGGCTTCACAGACGCCTTTGCCTTCGTTCCCCGTCTTCCGCTGGCGGAGCTGGGATTTTCCTGGCTGATCCCCGCCGCTGCGGGAGGGATCATCGGGGCGGCCTTCGGAAGGCTGCAGAAGGGCAGACCGTAACGGCTGTTATCGATCGCATACGTTCCTTTTCATTTAATTTCAAATACAAAGGCTTCATCGTCTATGTGCGATGAAACCTTTGTGTTATGTAACATGCGTTCTTAGTTTGTATGCCCTCGATCCCGGGCTATTTGACGGGGTGTCGGGAGCGGCGGCTTGAGCCTTTCGCCCCGGACCGCGGGGAGCCTTCTGTTATATCCTGCTCTTGTCCTTCTTCATGACCGCCTCGAACTTCTCCCTCATGGCCTTCTTGAAGGCTTCGGGCTCGTCGC
>CACZOT010000341.1 GCA_902782795.1 uncultured Eubacteriales bacterium
CTATGCCGACTCCCAACGAGATATTCCAATATTGCCATAGAGATGTATACATTTCGTAACATATCTCCTGCAATAAAATGAACTTTTCGTTGTGTTTTCGATGAATTTGAACTCCTTCGCTTGTTTGAACCGGTTTCTCCCCCGCCGCGGTCCTTGCAAAAGAGCGCCGGGCGCTGTATACTTGCGCCAGAAAAGGGCCCCATAGAAGCAAGGAGGTTTTGGGCGTGAACAGAAGAATCAGCGTACAGACCGGCGGCGTGTTCAATCAATTCGGCGTGAACGAGGGCATGCGCCTCATCGGCGAGGCGGGGTTCGACTGCGTGGACCTCGGCTTGAGCGACTATCTGCCCGGCAAGAACATCCATAAGGGCATCATCGAGGGCCCATATACCCTGCCTGAGGAGGAGTTCCTCGAAACGATCATCCGACCCATTCGCGAGGCGGGCGAAAAGTACGGCGTCTCCTTTGGCCAGGCCCACGCGCCCTACTCCAGCTGGACGCCCTTCAGCGAGGAGATGAACGCCTTCCTGATGCGCTCCTTCGAGATGTGCCTGAAGGCCTGCCAATACCTCGGCTGCCCGTATCTGGTCGTCCACCCTGCCTGCATGCACTACGAGCAGAGGCTCGATCCCGCCTTCGAATGGGAGCTCAACATGAGCCGCTATTCCGCTCTGATCCCCGCCGCCAAGAGCGCCAAGGTGAAGATCCTCCTGGAGAACATGTTCTCCAGCTGCAAGGGCAAGCTGATCGAAACCGCCTGCGCCGATATGCACGACGCCTGCCGCTATATCGACGAGCTCAACGCCCGCGCCGGGGAGGAGCTCTTCGGCTTCTGCTACGATTGCGGCCACGCCGCCGTCCTCGGCAAGGACCAGGGCATCGCCATCCATACCCTGGGCCGACGCCTGCTCGCCCTCCATCTTCACGACAACGACGGCGCGCACGACAACCATCGTTTCCCCTATTTCGGCGTGGTGGATTGGGACATGGTGCTCAAATCCCTTGGCGAGATCGGCTACCAGGGCACGATCAACTTTGAGACCGCGGGCGAGATGAGCGCCCATCCGGCCAAGGTCGCGCCGGAGCTGCTCAAGCTGCTCAGCGCCATCGGGCGCGATTTCGTTTCCCGCCTCGACGGCGAGTGAGCCATCAGCGGGCCATGGACATCCATATTCTGAAGCTGAAGGACCTGCAGCCCTCGCAGTTCTATATCTCCGAAAAGAAGCTGCGGGATATCGAGGGCTGGTTTGACGCGGGCGACCTCTCGCGATTCCCGCCCATTCCGGTCAAGCTGCTGGACGGGACCCCGGTCATGACGGACGGACACACCCGCGCCGTCGCCGCCTTGCGCGCCGGTCTGGACGCCGTTCCGCTGGTCTGGGACGAGGACGATCTGGACTGGGAGATGTACCGCGCCTGCGTCAAGGCCTGTCGGGAAAGAGCGGTCCTCTCCCCCGCCGACCTGCTGACGCGGATCGTTTCAGAAGCGGAGTATCGGGAAAAATGGGACGCTTGGTGCGACGCGATGCAGGCCTCGGTCGAACGCTGCCGGGTCTGCAGACAGCCCGGCTTGTGAGAGCTTCACGCTACTGTATTTGGGCGAGCGGGAAATGCGCCATCGTAGTTATGATCCAACCGCTTTAGAGAAAGCTGGATCCATTCTATGATTGTGAACTTTCCGTCTGTCATATGAAAAGCCCTTCGCTGCATACCCACAGCGAAGGGCTTTCGTAATATGGATCGTTCCAGACGCAAACCGTCAAGAGTGTTTTTCCCCAAGCCCCTTGATACGGAGAAAAAAGGGAGAGCATGCAACTGTTATCAGAGGAACCTTTACGCAGCCGGAAATCCCCGTTTTTACTGGGTTATCTAGCTGTCGCGCCTCACTCCCACTCGATGGTCGCCGGAGGCTTGCCGGTGATGTCGTACACCACACGGTTGACGCCGCGCACCTCGTTGGTGATGCGCGCGGAGATCTTCGCCAGAAGCGCATGCGGCAGGCGGGCGTATTCGCACGTCATGAAATCGTTGGTGCGCACGGCGCGCACGGCAAGGGTGTAGTCGTAGGTGCGGAAATCTCCCATCACGCCGACGGAGCGCGTGTTGGTGAGCACGCAGAAGTACTGGTCCGCCTTGGCGCGGGAGCGGCCGATCTCCTCGCGGACGATGGCGTCCGCCTCGCGCAGGATGCTGAGCTTTTCCTCGGTGATCTCCCCGATGACGCGGATGGCCAGGCCCGGTCCCGGGAAGGGCTGGCGCTCCACGAGGCGGCGCGGCAGGCCGAGCATGCGGCCGAGCTTGCGCACCTCGTCCTTGAACAGGCCGCTGAGCGGCTCGACGACGCCTTCGAAGCCCAGATCCTTGGGGAGGCCGCCGACGTTGTGATGGCTCTTGATGACGGCGGATTTGTTCGCGCCAGACTCGACCACGTCCGGGTAGATGGTGCCCTGGGCGAGGAATTCCGGTCGGCCGTGCTTCTTCGCCTCGTCCTCGAAGGTGCGGGCGAATTCCGCGCCGATGCGCTTGCGCTTGGTTTCCGGGTCGGACACGCCCTCGACCTGGCGCAGGAAGCGCTCGCGGGCGTCCACGTAGACGAAGTGGAGCTTGCGCTTTTCGAAGACGGAGCGGATCTCGTCGGTCTCGTTCTTGCGCATGAAGCCGTGGTCGATGTAAATGCAAAGGAGCCTGTCGCCGATGGCGCGGTCCAAAAGCGCCGCGCAGACAGAGGAATCCACGCCGCCGGAAAGGCCCAGCAGCACGCGCTTGTCCCCCACCTTCTCGCGCACGGCTGCGATCTGGCGCTGGAGATAGTCCTCCATGTTGTAATCGCCCCTGGCTCGGCAGATCTTGAAGAGGAAATTGCCCAAGACCTTGCGGCCCTCCTTGGTGTTTTCCACCTCGGGGTGGAACTGCACGCCGAAGACGCGCTTTTCCGCGTTTTCAAAAGCGGCGACCGGGCAGAGGTCCGTCTGGGCGGTGGCGCGGAAGCCCGCCGGGAGATCGACCACGCGGTCCGTATGGCTCATGAGGACCTTCTGGATCCCTTCGATGCCGCCCAGAAGAGCGGAATCCGGGACGAACCGGGCGTCCATGACGCCGTATTCGCTCTTGTCGCACGAAGCGACGCGCCCGCCGAGCATGTGGCAGAGCAGCTGCATGCCGTAACAGATACCCAGGACGGGGATGCCCAGCTCCAGGATGGCCTGCTCGCAGCGCGGGGATTCGGGCAGATACACGCTGTCCGGCCCGCCGGTAAAGATGATGCCGATGGGCGCGCGTCTGCGGATCTCCTCCGCCGGCATCGTGCACGGATGGATCTCCGAATATACGCCCAATTCGCGCACGCGCCGCGCGATCAGTTCCTTGTACTGCCCGCCGAAATCCAGGATCAGGACCGTTTCCTGCATAGCCGTTCCCCGCCCTTTTGCTCAGATTGTACGGTATTATAAGAACAATTGCGCCGCGTGTCAATCACAGCGGCGCAAATCGTCCATGGTTTTCCGGAAAATTCGTGTTATTGTTCGGGAATATCAGGCGTTGTTCTGGCTGGCGACGAGATGCGCCGCCCCGTAGATCTCGCGCAGGCGCGGCTTTTCGATCTTGCCGGTGGGGTTGCGGGGCACGTCAGCGAAGATGATCTTGCGCGGGCGCTTGTAGCGCGGGAGCTGCAGGCAGAATTCGTTGACGCTCTCCTCGGTGAGTTCCACGCCCGCCACAGGCTGGATGATCGCCGCGGCGATCTCGCCCA
>CACZOT010000342.1 GCA_902782795.1 uncultured Eubacteriales bacterium
CGGCGCGCCGTAGATGGAGCCGATCTCGCACCAATCGTAAAAGAGCTCCCGGCGCGATCGGAACAGCGGCAGGAAGACCTTATACAGTTCGTAGAATTCAAACAGGCCGGGCAGATGATAGGCCGCCTTCATGCCATCGCTCCTTCCTGCCGCGCGGGTTCGCACAGCGGCGTCAGCGCATGAGACCGCCGGTTTCTCCTCCGACGGTCCCGTGCTTTCCTGTCCGGTTCCTCTTTCGCCCGGCGCCGCCTAGGCCCTCACCGTCTTGACGACCGTTCCGCCCTTGGGCGTGGAGGCGGTGACGGTGACGCTGTCCGGCTTGCCCTTCAGGATCCAGCTCACCTTCTTGCTGATGCCCTTTTGCTCGGTGGTGGTGATGTTTCCGTAGAAGCGGCCGCCGGTGCGCGTCAGGCCGTAGGAGGAGAGGTCGCCGATCTCCGCGACGGCGTCGCCGGAAAGGATCTTGTCCGCCGGGACGTCGATGGCGACCTTGACGCCCTTGGCGACCTTGAGCGCCTTCGCCTTCTGGCTCAGGTAGGTGGGCAGGTATCCGGCGTTGGAGACGACGGCCTCCACACGGCAAAGATCGCCGCCGAGGTCGGTCACCGTCACGCTGTCGATCACCAGGCGCGGCATGGCCTGCGCCCACTGGAGCATGAAGGCCGTGGCCTTCTCGCACTCCTGGAGGAGGAGATGCGCGGGGGGATTCTGCACCGTGAACTTGAAGTTGAAGCCGCCGATCTCCACCTTGCCCAGCTGCGGGTGATCAAACTCGCGCCAGGGCAGGTACATCTCCGGGGCGTTCTCGCGCACCCAGGCCAGGCGCTTGGCGAAGTTCTCGGCATCCAGGTCGTCCCAGGGCTTGTTCTCCCAGAAATGCTTGATGCCGCAGCGGCTGTCCAGATCCCACAATTCCAGGGTCATGGCGTAGATGCCCTGGGTCTCGTAGCAGAAATCGTCAAACGCGCCGGAATCGCAGTGGTCCTTGTCGGTGATGAAGGTATCGAAGAGGTTGACGTGGGTGTAGCCCATGGTGGCGGTGCCCATCGCGCCGATGGCGTTGAGGAGCTTCATATCTTCGGCGGGGGCCTGCTTTTCGGAATAGGTGCCCGGCACCATCAGGAGCATGCCGCCGGAGGTGTGGTTCGTGGCCACGGAGCCGATGTTCGGATGGGCGATGATCCACTCGGCCAGCGCGCGCGTTTCCGGGTGGCGCAGGGGATATTCCCCCGCGCCGGGCTGACGCCCCTCCGGGAACCAGCCATAGGGATAGTTGCGGTTGAAATCCCGCCCAAACTTCTCCTTCTGCACCTTGGGCTCGACGCCGTCGAACGCGCCGTCGATCATGCCCTCGGTGTAGATATCCCAGAAGGTCCCCTCCGTGTCGGCGGGGCCGCGCCGGAGCATGCAGCCCTCGTGTTCGGAGTCCTCTTTCCAGGCCCCGTAGGGGTTCCGGACGCGCATCATGCGGATCGCGCCGTCCCCGTCGATATCCTCCTGCTGGAGGCCGCCGGTCTGCTCGTAATAGGGACGGTTGACGCTGCGCAGCTTGTAGCCCGTGGTCAGGTACGTTTCCGCGCCGTCGGGCGAGACGCAGGGGACGATGTACACGGCCATGCGGTCCAGGATAAAGGTGACGCGCTCGTCCGCGCCGTAATTGGTGGCCAGGCAGTCCATGGTGTGCATGGCGGCCATCATGCCTGTGACTTCGCCCGCGTGGGTGTTGCCGTCGATGTGAAAGGCGGGCTTGTCCTTTGCCGCGCCGGTGGCCTTGTTGGTGAGGGTCACGGCCAGGATACGGTGGCCGTCCGGCGTCTCGAGGAGGGACTCCCAATCCACCAGGTTGGGGTAGCGCTCGGCCAGCAGCCGGATGTGCTCCTCGATCTCATTTTGGAGATAATAGTGGTCGTAGGAAAAGGTCGTCCGCATTCAGGATTCCTTCTTTCCGCCGCGCCGGCCGCGTTTCCGGCGCCGTTTTGCATCATTATACAGCATCCTGCAATTATTCTCAAGAGGGATGAGCGGCCTGTATTTACACTCCCAGCCTCTCGAGCTCCTCCAGGAGCTGCTCATATGAGGCAAACACCACTCCGACGAAGCCCAGTTTCCGCGCGGCTTCGACGTTTTCGGCGCTGTCGTCCACGAAGACGCACTCCCCGGGCTCCAGCGCATATTCTTCCAGAAACCGGGCGTACATCTCCGGCTGCGGCTTGGTTTTTCCGGCCCGGAAGGAGACCAGCCCGCCGTCCATGTAGGGCATGA
>CACZOT010000343.1 GCA_902782795.1 uncultured Eubacteriales bacterium
CAGCCGCGGTGATAGGCAGGTTGGAAGTCGCCGCGTAGAACATGGCGAGGGTAGAAAGGTAATAAATGAGCATCGCGCCCAGGTCCCGCTCCAGCAGGAGCACGCCGCACAGGGCCATGGCGAACAGCACCGCCGGGACGCAGCCGCGCAGGCGCGCGTTGCGGGAAAAGCCCGCGGCGAGGATATACACCAGGGTGAATTTCACTACCTCGCTCGGCTGCACGGAGACGCCGAGCAGGCTGATCCAGTTCTTCGCGCCGTGCTGCCACTTGCCGAAGGCCAGGGGCAAGAGCAGCGCGCCGAGCGAGAGGACCATCAGCGGCAGGACCCATTTCTCCCAGGCGCGCATCACGCGGATGAAGAGGATCCCGCCCAGCATGGCGCACAGGCCCACGCAGATGTACTCGGCCTGCTCGCCCGGCGTGATGGGGGAGCGGGCGATGGCCTTGAGCGTCACCAGGCTCACCGAGAGGAGAAACAGGACCATCAGCATCAGGGCGCGGTCCACGGGCCACAGCCGCGAGACCAGCCGCATGAGCAGGAACGTGGCGGCGGGCATGGCGACGGCGAAGGTCAGCGCCTGCGGATCGACCGAGCCGGGCGTCTTGAAGGCGAGCAGGAGCATCGCCGTGAGCTGGAAGAGCATCACGCCGTACTCGATCAGGGCCGTATTCGTGCGCAGAACGAGCTGCCTGAGCGCGTCCGCGTCTATCGCTTTGCGTCCTGCCACCAGTCCGGTTCATCCTTTCCTGTTTTGCCTTTGGGCGTCTTTTTCGCGGCGCGCTTTTTGCCCCGAGCTGGGGACGGGTCGTCCTCAAAGGGCATGAACAGCTCGATCTCGGAGAGCTTCTTCCCGCGCGTTCTGGGAGCCGGCGCCTTCGCTCTGCTCCTGGCGGGCTGTTTGCCCGCCCGCGCCGCCGAAATGCCCGCGGGGGAGAAGAGCTCGTCCTCCGCCTCCGGAGCGCGCGCGGACGCGTCGCCGGGAGCGTAGAGCGTGAGCAGGAACTGCATCCGCCCGATGGAGAAGCGGTCTCCGTCGCGCAGGAGGAGCCGCTCGGCCGTCTGGCCGTTCAGGAAGACCTGCGCTTTGCCCAGCGGCTCGACCAGCAGGCCGTTTTCCCGCTGCTCGATATGGGCATGGTAGCGCCGCACGTCTGGATGGCGCAGGCGCACGTCCGCACGCCGGGAGGAGCCCAGCAGGCCCTCCTTGGGCACGGGGACGCGGCTTCCCTTGCGGATGCCTGCCCCGCCGGTGACGACCACGATCTCGCCGATGGCGCCGGTATCCGGTGCCCAGGCTCGCAAAACCCGTGCGCGGCGGCTGTCGCGCACCGTGGCCCGCCAGGCCCGGAAGACGATCAGCGCCGCCAGGGCCGTGAACCAGTAGCGCATACCCAAAGAGAGGAGAGCGTACCAGTCTGCCGACATGCGCATTCTCCTCTCCCATTTTATCCAAAATAATTTACCACAGAAATGTGTCGCAGGCATTAAGAAAAAAACGGCGGCGCGCTTGCATTTCCCGCGCGCCGCTGGTATGATACTACAGTATGCGTCCGCCTTGGGGCGAGACGCGGAGAATACCTGTTAAGGAGCCAAGACACATGCAGAACGATACGAACTGCACGCACGATTGTTCCACCTGTTCGGCGAACTGCTCCAGCCGCCAGGGCCAGCCGGAAAGCCTGCTGGTCGCCGGCAACGAGGGCAGCCGCATCAAGAACGTCGTGGCGGTCATGAGCGGCAAGGGCGGCGTGGGCAAATCCCTGGTCACGTCCCTCCTGGCGGTGACGATGCGCCGCCGCGGCTACAACGTCGGCATCCTGGACGCCGATATCACCGGTCCCTCCATCCCCAAGGCCTTCGGCATCCACGGCAACCCCATCGGCGGCGACACGGGCATCGAGCCCATGCAGTCCAAGACGGGCGTGAAGGTCATGTCCATCAACCTCCTCCTCGAGAATGAGACGGATCCCGTCATCTGGCGCGGGCCGGTCATCGCCGGGGCGGTCAAGCAGTTCTGGACGGACGTCCAGTGGGGCGACGTGGATTTCCTCTTCGTCGACATGCCTCCGGGAACGGGCGACGTGCCGCTGACGGTCTTCCAGTCCCTGCCGGTGGACGGCGCCATCGTCGTCACCAGCCCGCAGGAGCTCGTGGGGCTCATCGTCGGCAAGGCTGTCTCCATGGCCAATATGATGGAGATCCCCGTCTGGGGCCTGGTGGAGAACATGTCCTACTTCAAGTGCCCGGATTGCGGCAAGGAGCACGCCATCTTCGGCGAGAGCCACGTCGAGGCGACCGCCGCTGAGAACGGCATCGCCCTCACCGCGCGCCTGCCCATCGATCCGGCGCTGGCGCTGCATTCCGACCGCGGCATCATCGAGCTGACCGAGGGCGATTGGCTTGAAAAAATGGCCGACGGCATCGAGGCGCGCATGAACAAGGAAATCCAGGCGCGCTGACCATGGATACGCTGTTTGTGGACGCGCGCGTCCTCCTGCCCGGGGGTGAGGCCGATACGGCCGTCCTCGTGCGCGGGGGAACGATCGAGCGCGTCGCCCGGCATATCGATCCGCCCGCGGGAACGCGGGTCGTCTCCGCCCGGGGAAGAGTTCTTTCCCCGGGCTTTGTCGATATCCACGCCCACGGAGGCGGCGGCGCGGGCAGCATGGACGGCTCCCCGGAAGCCATCCTCACCATGGCTAACGCCCACGCGCGCTTCGGCACCACCGCGATCCTGCCTACCACCTGGGCCGCGCCGGTGGCCGAGCAGCTCGCCGCGGCGGATTCGGTGCGCCGCGCCATGGCGATGGATTGCGACAGCGAGATCGTCGGCCTCCACATGGAAGGGCCGTTTCTTTCGCCAAAACAGTCCGGCGCGCAGCAGCCCGGCAGCCTGCTGATCCCCGCCCAGACGGATTGGCGGCCGCTGGTGGAATGCGGCATCCTGCGCATGATGGGCGCGGCGCCAGAGCTTCCCGGCGCGCTCGAGCTGGGCGACGCCCTGGCGAGGCGGGGCGTCGTCGCCTCCGCTGCGCACACGGACGC
>CACZOT010000344.1 GCA_902782795.1 uncultured Eubacteriales bacterium
CGAGGATCTGCAAAAGCGTATTGAACACATCCGGGTGGGCCTTTTCCACCTCGTCGAAGAGGATGACCGCGTACGGCTTGCGGCGCACCTTTTCGGTGAGCTGACCGCCCTCCTCGTAGCCGACATAGCCCGGAGGCGCGCCGAACATGCGGGAGACGGAGTATTTCTCCATGTATTCGGACATATCGATGCGGATGAGGCTGTCTTCGTCGCCGAAGAGCGCCTCTCCCAGGGCCTTGCACAGCTCCGTCTTGCCCACGCCCGTCGGGCCGAGGAAGATGAAGGAGCCGATGGGCCGCTGCGGGTCCTTGAGCCCGGCCCTGGCGCGTCGCACTGCGCGGGCCACGGCCTTGACGGCCTCGTCCTGGCCGATCACGCGGCCGTGGAGGATGTCCTCCAGGTGCAGGAGGCGCTGGGCCTCGTCCTCGGTCATGCGGGTAACGGGCACGCCCGTCCATCCGGAGACGACCTGGGCGATGTCCTCCTCCGTAACGAGCTCCACTTTTTCGTCGCGCTTCTTTTCCCAATCGGTACGGGTCTCGCGCATGCTGGTGAGGAGCTTTTTCTTCTCGTCGCGCAGCCGCGCGGCCTTTTCGAAGTCCTCATGGGCGACGGCCTCTTCGGTCTCCTTGCCGAGATCCTCCAGACGCTGTTCGAGGTTCTTCATATCCGGCGGCGCGGTGAAGGCCTTGATGCGCACGTGCGAAGCCGCCTCGTCCACGAGATCGATAGCTTTGTCCGGCAGGAAGCGATCGGAGATATAGCGATCGGAGAGCTGCACGGCTGCGCGGATGGCCTCGTCCGTGATGCGCACCTTGTGGTGCGCCTCGTAGCGATCGCGCAGGCCCATGAGGATCTCCACGGCCTCCTCCTTTGTGGGCTCGCCGACCATGACGGGCTGGAAGCGGCGCGCGAGGGCGGCGTCCTTCTCGATGTGCTTGTGGTACTCGGAGAGGGTCGTCGCGCCGATGCACTGCATCTCGCCGCGCGCCAGGAGCGGCTTGAGGATATTCGCCGCGTCGATGGCGCCTTCGGCCGCGCCCGCGCCGACGATGGTATGCAGTTCGTCGATAAAGAGGATGATGTTTCCGCATTCGCGGATCTCCGCCATAGTGTTCTTGAGGCGCTCCTCGAACTCGCCGCGGTACTTGGTGCCCGCGAGCATGCCGGGCAGATCCAGCGCCACGACGCGCCTTCCGCGCAGGATCTCCGGGATAGAGCCTTCGACGATCAGCTGCGCCAGGCCCTCGGCGATGGCGCTCTTGCCCACGCCGGGCTCGCCGATAAGCACGGGATTGTTCTTGGTGCGGCGGGAGAGGATCTGCACGATGCGCTCGATCTCCTTGGCCCGGCCGATGACGGGATCCAGCTCACCCGCCTGCGCGGCCTTGTTCAGATCGCGCGCGTACTGGTCCAGCATGGGCGTTTCCTTGGGCTCTACGCGGCCGTCCGGCTGGATGTATTCCTCGCTGCCCGCGCCGAGGTTGCGCAAAAGCTCCTCGCGGGCCTTGCCCAGGTCCAGCCCCATCTTGATGAGCACATGCGCGGCGACGCCCTCCCGCTCGCGCATAAGGGCCAGGAGCAGGTGCTCCGTGCCCACGTAATTCTGTTTCAGGTCGCGCGCCTCACGGGCGGCGAGCTCGAGCACCTTCTTAGTGCGGGGGGTGTAGCTCATGGCCTTGAGGCCGGACGTGCCCTCCCCCATACCGAGCAGATCGACGATCTCCTTGCGGGCGGCGTCCAGGGTGATGTCCTCCAGGGCCGAGGAAGCCGCGCCGGGATCGGCGAGAACGCCCAGGAGCAGGTGCTCCGTGCCCACGTAGTTCCGGCCCATGCCCGCCGCCTCTCTCTGGGCGGCGATCAGCGCGCGCTGCGCGCGCTCCGTGAATCTAGAAAAAAAAGCCATTGGTCTCCTCCGTTTATCGATGGGTTCGTTTGTCAGGCGATGGGGCTGCGTCGCATCTCCTCGCGCATGCGCGTGGCGCGCATCTCGTCCGCCTCGCGCTCGGAAAGTGCGCGTCCGGCGGCGGCGCCAAGGGAGCCGGGCTGCAGGTCCATCATCAGGGAATCGATGTATTCCACCGGTGCGTCCAGCATCCCCAGGGCGCAGGCCAGGCGCAGATCGGACATGTGGCGCATGAAATCCGTCTGGCGCAGAAGCCGCGCCTCCCTTAGGATGCCCGCGCTGCGCATGAGCTTATCCTCGACGATGAGCGGATCCTGCTTGAGGATGGCCTCGCGCAGGTTGTTCTCATGCGCGGCGACCTGCTCCGCGGCGGCCTCCAGCGCGCGGAGGACATCCTCCTCGCTGCGGCCGATGGTGGCTTGGTTGGAAAGAAGATACAGGTTGCCCTGGGCGTCCGTGCCCTCGCCCCAGAAGCCGCGGATGGTGATGCCCATCTTCGCCACGCCCTGCATGGCCGCGCCGATCTTCCCCGCCGCGGCGAGCGCGGGCAGGTGCAGCAGCACGCTGGCGCGCATGCCCGTTCCGGCGTTGGTGGGGCACGCGGTGAGATAGCCCCACTGCGGGTCGAAGGCGAACGCGGCGTGCTGACCGAGGGCGTCGTCGGCGCGGAAGGCCAGTTCCGCCGCGCGCTCCAGCTGGAGGCCGGGCAGGAGCCCCTGTACGCGCAGGTGGTCCTCCTCGTTGATCATCACCGTGACGGTGCGGCCGCTGGAGAGGAGCGCCGCTGCGTACTCCGGGTACTTGAGCAGATCATAGCTGATGAGATGGTGTTCGACCAGCTCCTGCCGCTCAGGCTCCTCCATATCGCGCAGGCGCACGCCCTCGTAGGCGGTGGCGTCCGGAGCGTTCATCATGGCCTCGCTGGCGCGGCGGATCGTCTCCTCGGCCCATTCCTCCGTCATGCGAGGCATATAGGGCACGTCCTCGTAATTGCGGGCCAGACGCACGCGGCTGGAGACGGCCACGTCCTGCATAGGCGCCGCGTGAAAGACCTCAGCCATCCGCCTTCGCCTCCCCCGCCTGCGCCGTCAGGGCGCGGATCTGGTCGCGCAGAGCCGCGGCGCGC
>CACZOT010000345.1 GCA_902782795.1 uncultured Eubacteriales bacterium
AGGAGAACCCCATGCGTTCCTCGCGCATGACGATGACGTTCCTCGCCTGTCTCCTCATGCCCTACGCCTGCGCGCAGATCCTGGAGGGCGTGCACGCCGGCTCGCTTCAGGCTGCGCTGATGGTCGGCGCGGCGCTGGGCGCGGCGTATCTCGTGCTGCGGCCCGTGCTCCGGCTGGTGACGATCCCCATCGGCTGTCTGACGCTGGGCATCTCGAACTTTGTGATCGACGTGGTCCTCCTGCACCTGCTCGCGGGGGCGGTGGAGGGCTTCGCCATCGATTCGCTCGTCTTTACCGCCCTCTCCGCCCTGCTGATCGACGCCGTGGTGCTGATCGTGGGCGGATGGCGCTGAAAACCATTTCCCGGAGGTATGCGACCAACGATGGAACAGGCCGTCACATTTGAACATGTCTCGCTCTCCTACGGCGGCACGCCCGTGGTCTCGGACGTGAACTTCTCCGTCTACAAGGGCGAGAACCTCTGCCTGGTCGGCGCGAACGGCTCGGGCAAATCGACCCTGCTCAAAGCGAGCGTGGGGCTGCTCAAGCCGGATTCCGGCCGAGTCGCCCTGGCGCCGGGGCTGCGCGTCGCCTATATGCAGCAGACGCACCTGGCCGAGCGGGATTTCCCCGCCACCGTCTGGGAGATCATCCTCTCCGGCACGCTGGAGCCGAAGTCCTTCCGGCCCTTCTATTCCCGTAAGGATAAAGAGAAGGCGCGCGAGGCCGCGGAGCTCCTCAAGGTGGAAGGGCTCATGAAGCGGCAGATCGGCGCGCTATCGGGCGGACAGCAGCAGCGCGTGCTCCTGGCGCGGGCGCTCGCGGGCGGGCCGGATCTGCTCGTTCTGGACGAGCCCTGTTCCGCGCTGGATCCCCACATCACCCACGAACTGCACAGCCTCTTCGACGAATTGCGCGCGCGCCTGGGCATCACCATGCTCATCTCCACGCACTGCTGGGATTACGTCGCCCACAGCGCGGACCGCGTGCTGGAGTTGGACGCGCGCATCGTCTATCTCGGCCCGACCAAGGATTGGCCGCGCCTCCCCGAGGCCTTAGGAGAGGAGCATCACCACTGATGAGCCAACTGTTTGAAATGCTGAAATATCCCTTCATGCAGCGCGCGCTCGTCGTGGGCATGCTGGTTTCCCTGTCGGCGGCGCTGCTGGGCGTGGTGCTGGTGCTCAAGCGCTATTCGCTGATCGGTCACGGCCTGGGCGAGGTGGGCTTCGCCTCGCTGTCGCTGGCCTCGGCCTGCGGGCTGCCGGAGATGGCCGTCGCCGTGCCGCTGGTCGGCGCGAGCGCTGTGTTCATCATGTGGCTGAGCCGCCGAAAGCATGTGGGCGGCGACGCGGCCATCGGCATCATCTCCACGGCGGCGCTCTCCTTCGGCGTGGTGGTCACGAGCCTGACGAAGGGCTTCAATATCGATGTGTCGAACTACATGTTCGGTTCCATCCTCGCCCTCACGCCGGGCGACCTGCGGCTGAGCGCCATCCTCAGCGTGGTCGTGATCGGGCTGTTCCTCCTGCTCTTCAACCGGCTGTTTTCAGTGGTGTACGACGAAGTGAACGCCCAAGCAACGGGTGTGAACGTCTCGCTGTACAACCTGGTTATTTCGCTTCTGACGGCGGTGACGGTGGTGCTCGGCATGCGCATGATGGGCACGATGCTCATTTCCAGCCTCATCATCTTCCCGGCCATGTCCGCCCGCCGCCTGACGCATTCCTTCCGCGGCATGGTGTTCGCGGCAGCGGCGATCTCGCTGGGCTGCTTCCTTGTGGGCCTGGCGCTTTCCTTCCTGATGAACCTGCCCACCGGCGCGAGCGTCGTCGGGTGCGATACGCTGGCGCTGCTGGCCGCCTCGCTGATCGGCCGTGCGCGCCACAGGGAATAAACGCGGATATCTTCATGAAAAGAGGTCTTGATCCTATGAAAAGCGCCATCGTCGGCTGCGGAGGCATCTCCCGCGTGCATGCCCAAGTGCTGAGCGACGCGGACTACACCGAGCTCGTCGCCTGCGCGGACATCCGTCCGGAGCGCGCCAGGGAACGAGCGGACAAGTTCGGAGGCCGCCCGTATACGGACTATCTCGAGATGCTGGACCGGGAGAAGCCGGACGTCCTCCACATCTGCACGCCCCATTCCCTCCATGTGCCCATGGCCCTGGAGGCCCTCAGGCGCGGCGTGAACGTCTTCATGGAAAAGCCCGCCGCCATCTCCGATGAGCAGTTCGATCAGCTCCTCGCCGCGGCACGCGAAAGCTCCGCCAAAGTCGGCGTGTGCTTCCAGAACCGCTTCAACCCCACCACGAAGGCCATGCGCCGCCTGCTGGCGGAGGGAGATTCCGGCCAAGCCCTCGGAGCGCGGGCGTTCGTCACCTGGAAGCGAGAGGCTCCGTATTACACCGAGTCCGGCTGGCGGGGCTCGCTCGAAACGGAGGGCGGCAGCGCGCTGATCAACCAATCCATCCACACCATGGATCTGCTCGTACACCTGCTCGGCACGCCCGTCTCCGTGGAGGCCACCGCCTCCAACCGCCATCTTGTCGGCGTGATCGAGACGGAGGACACCCTCGAGGCCTGCATTACCTTCGAAGGCGGCGCGCGTGCGCTCTTCTACGCCACCACCGCTTACGCCGAGGACGCGCCCGTGCTGGTGGAGATCGTCTGCGAGGGCCGCACCATCCGCTTCGAGGGCGACGAGCTCACCGTGCGGGGAAAGGACGGTTCCCGCCGGGTCGAGACGCTGCAAAACGTCGCCGCCATCGGCAAATCCTACTGGGGCAGCGGCCACAGCGCCTGCATCGGCTCGTTCTACGCCTCTCTGCGGGGCGAGGAGGAGTACCCCATCGGCGTCGAGGCCGTGGAGAAGACCATGCGCCTCGTCTTCGCGACCTATCGCTCCGCGCGCGAGGGGCGCGCCATCGCCCTGTAAAGAAAGGAAAACCCCATGAAACGCGTCATCGCCTGCATTCTTCTGTTCTGCCTGTGCCTGCCCTGCGCCGCCTGCGGCGAGGCGGTCGCGCCGGCAAAGCGTCTCTCCATCGTCGCCACCATCTTCCCGGAGTACGATTTCGCTCGCGCCGTCGCGGGCGATCTGGCCGATATCCGCATGCTGATCAAGCCCGGCGCGGAGACCCATTCTTACGACCCTACGCCCCTGGAGATCATGGCGATTCAGGGCTGCGACGTGTTCCTCTGCGTCGGCGGCGAGAACGACCGCTGGGCGCAGACCATCCTCGAGAGCCTGGATACCAGCCGCATCACCGTCGTCCGCCTGATGGAGATCGTGGACCCGCTCGAGGAGGAGACCTCCGAAAGCATGCAGGCCGAGGCGGAGGGCGAAGAGGAGGAGTACGACGAGCACGTTTGGACCTCCCCCGTGAACGCCATGGCGATCGTATCCAGCATCGCCGAGACGCTCGCCGCGCTCGACCCTGCCAACGCGGAGGCGTATCGCGCCAACGCCGCGGCCTATAACGAGCAGATCGCCGCGCTCGACGGGGAGATCCGCGCGCTGGTCGAAGGCGCTGCCCGTCGGGAGCTCATCTTCGGCGACCGCTTCCCGTTCCTCTACTTCGCCCGCGAATACGGCCTGAGCTACGACGCAGCCTACCCCGGCTGCTCCACGGATTCGGAGGCCAGCGCGGCCACGGTCGCCAGTCTGATCCGGCGCGTGCGGGAGGACGAGATCCCTGCGGTGCTCTACATCGAGCTTTCCGCGCACCGCATCGCCGATACCATCGCCGAGGCGACCGGCGCGAAGGAACTGCTTCTGCACAGCTGCCACAACGTCACCGCGGCCGAGTTCGAGGCGGGCGAGACCTACGTCTCCCTCATGCGTCGCAATCTTGACACCCTGCGCGAGGCGCTGTACTGAGCGGCAGCGGGAGAACGCTGCCCTTTATGAAAAAACAAACCGGGCTCTGGGATCCCTCCAAGAGGATCCCGGAGCCCGGTTTTTCTTGGGAAAACTCAAATGAAGCCGATGATCAGCTGCGCCAGGTACGCCGCGGCGCAGGCGGCTACGGCCACAGTGATGAGGCTCCGTCCGCGAAAAGAGAGCGCCGCCGCCACGAGAAACCCCACCGCCGCGGAGGCGACGCTGGCCGTGGAGTGGAAGATCGCCGGGATGGTCATCGCGCCGAGGACAGCGTAAGGCACGTAGCGCAGAAACGAGCGCAGGAACCGCGAGCGGATCTTCCGGCGCAGCAGCACCATTGGCGTCATGCGCACCAGGTACGTCACGCCCGCCATCACCAGCACATAGGCCCACAGGGGGATCGCGCTCATGCCTCCGCCTCCTGTTCCGCCTCGTCCGCCACCGGGAAGAGGACCGCCGCGGCCGAGGCAGCCAGGACCGCGCAGATGATCACCGCGAAGCCGCCGCTCACACGGGAAAGCGCGGGCACATAGCGCATCAGGCAGCTCAGCGCCACGGCGATGGCCGCGCAGACGAGCACGCCGCGATCCGAGCGAGCCTGTGGGATGACGATCGCCACGAACATGGCGTAAATGGCGATGCCCATGGCCGCGTTCACCGCCGCCGGCAGGATCTCGCCCGCTACGCCGCCCAGGAGCGTGCCCAGCGTCCAGCCGATCACCGGGCCAAGGATGAGTCCGTACATGTATTTCGGACCGACAATCTCCGGCTTCGACGAGGCCACGGCGAAGATCTCGTCCGTGATGCCGAAGCTGACGAAAAACCGGTGGGGCAGGGTGAAGCCGCCGTCCAGACGCTGCGCCAGGGAGATGCTCATGAGCAGATAACGGATGTTGATGACCAGCTGAGCCAGGGCCATTTCGCCGAGGGAGCCCATCGCCGCGATGATCGCCACGCCCGCAACCTGCCCGGCCGAGGTCAGGTTCACGAGCGAGATGACCGTCGCCGAGCGCCAGCTCAGCCCCTGCCCCACAGAGCTGATGCCAAAGCCGAACGAAACCGAAAGATACCCCAAGGCGATGGGCAGGCCGTCCCGCAGCCCATCGCGGAAAGAATAGGGGGAAAGCTGCATAACAGCGCGCCTCCGTGCAAAACGATTCATCTCGTATTGTAGCACGTTTTGCCGGGGATGTCAGGAAAAATCGGTGGCATTTGCGTAACGATGGGGAAAAAGGCGAGTTTCCTCATAACGGACTTCGGTCTGTACAAAAGAAGCCCGCGCTTTCAGCGTTTTGTGAAAGCGCGGGTGAAAGAAACAGACCAAAGTCAGTTTCCGAGCAGATCCTCTGTGAGGGTCGTCGTCAGGGTCAGCAGGGAGACCTGCGGCGAATTGAAGAGGCGGAAATCCGGAAAGAAGCCGTAATCCGTGACGCCAAGGCCCGCCGACGTGTAGACCATGGTGGAGGCCGTCTGCCGCAGACCGTTCACGTCCGCCTGGTTTGGGAACCAGCCGTGCCGCGGATAGATGGCGTTGGGAATGTAGAACGCGCCAAGGAACGGCACCTTCCAGACACCGCCGCAGTAGTGGCCCGCCAGGGCGAGATCCGGCGCGAAGAGGTAGGCGTTTTCCACAGCCACCGCGTTGTTCAGCGCGGAGGCCAGCACGCTTTCCTGGGGCGGATAGTGCGCCAGGGTGATGTGCAGATCGGAATCCTCCATATACAGAGCGGCGGATTTGAGCGCCATCATCTGGCGGTAGCGGTAGTTGGTGAAGGGATAGGTGTCGTAATCGATGTTGATGCCGCCGAGCAGGCCGCTGCGCTGGAGATCGAGCTCGTACTGCGCGCTGGCAAGAGCGGAATCGGCGTTCACGTCCACCATGGAGACGGGGGAGAGCCAGAGCGTCGCGCCGTTGATCTCCAGGGAATAAGGCTTGTTGAGGTAGATCGCGCCGCGGTCCATGGCCCCAAGGATCCAGTCCTCGAGCACCATTTGGTTGAGCGTCGCCTCGCCTCCGAGCGGACGCGCTGCGTCGATGAGCGGGCCGGGGTCGCTGTCGCCGGCGATGAAATAGATGGGTCGCGACGTGCCCAGGCCTTCAAGGAGCTCGTAGAAGGGTTCCGGGTCCCCGGACGCGCCGACCATGTCGCCCGTGATCAGCACAATATTATAGGAAAGGTTTGAGATCGTGCGCAGGAGCGAAGCCTGATTCTCGCCGTAGCGGCGGCCGTGCAGATCAGAGAGGTGGAGGATGCGGTAGCCCTCGAAGGCCTGATCCACGCCCACGACCGTGATGGTCTGCTGGTCGACGATCACGTTGCGGTTGCTGAAGATGAGCAGAGCGATGAACAGAAGAAGCACCGCCGCGATCACGAACGAACCGAACGTGAAGCGCGCGCGCAAGCGCCCGGAGATGCGGGATGTATGCTCGCCCTCGACGAAGCGCTCGAAGCGGGACATCGCCTTGCGCGAATAATCGATAGTGGTGCGGCCGCCGAAGCGCAACGTGCGCCCGACGCGCATGATGGTGGTCTGCTCGCCGCTCTTTTTCTTTTTTGCAGGCGCTTTCTTGACGCCAACGCCGGTCGCCTTTGTACCGGACATGGTCGGCTTATTCCCGACTGCGGTCGCGCGTCGCACGTTCGAAGAAGACTTATTTCCGGAAACGGTCGCTTTTGAGGCTGTACCGACCGTGTTCGCCTTTGCGGACGCGGCGCTGCCGCCGGGAGCGCTCTTCGGCGTGGCTTTGGGGTCTTTCGGAGGTTGTTCCATTGCGTACCTCTCTTAGGAGGGATTTGCCGCCGACGCGGCATCCTCCTTCTATTATAAGACGAAACGCGGCGCATGACAAGCGCGGCGGAAGGTGGTATACTATATTATAACAGAAGCG
>CACZOT010000346.1 GCA_902782795.1 uncultured Eubacteriales bacterium
AGCATGGGTCCAGGGGACAGCGTCCGCCGGCGAAGATGGCAGAAGTTCGCAGTATCGACACAGTTTCCCTATACCCATTCCAAAAGTGGGGAGTATACTATCAGGCAAGAGGATGGGGAGACCCCTGTCAAAGGAGAAACGCGCGTATGTCAAAGCTGATCGGCATCGACCTGGGCACCACGAATTCTTGCGTCGCGGTGATGGAGGGCGGCGAATGCGTCATCATCCCGAACGAGACGGGCGGGCGGACGACGCCCTCGGTGGTCGCGTTCACGAAGGACGGCCAGCGCCTGGTGGGCCAGGCGGCGCGGCGGCAGGCGGTGACGAACCCGGAGCGGACGATCAGCTCCATCAAGCGGGAGATGGGCAGCGATTACCGCGTCACCATCGACGGCAAGCGCTACACGCCCCAGGAGATCTCCGCCATGATCCTGCAAAAGCTCAAGGCGGACGCGGAGGCGTATCTGGGCGAGAAGGTGACGGACGCGGTGATCACCGTGCCGGCCTATTTTACCGATTCCCAGCGCCAGGCTACCAAGGACGCGGGCACCATCGCGGGGCTGAACGTCCAGCGCATCATCAACGAGCCCACGGCGGCGGCCCTGGCCTACGGCGTGGACAAGGAGCAGGCCCAGAAGGTCATGGTGTACGATTTGGGCGGCGGCACGTTCGATGTGTCCGTCCTGGAGATCTCCGGCGGGGTGATCGAGGTGCTGGCCACGGCGGGCAACAATCGCCTGGGCGGCGATGATTTCGACAGCGCTCTCACCGAGTATCTGGCCGGGGAGTTCCAGCGCGAGACGGGCCTGGACGTGCACCGCGACCGCGCGGCCTTCTGGCGGCTGCGCGAGGCGGCCGAGAAGGCCAAGATCGAGCTGAGCGCCATGCTGGAGACGCAGGTGAACCTGCCCTTCCTCATGGCGGACCGAAAGGGGCCGCGCCACCTGGAGGCCACCGTCACGCGCGCGAAGTTCGATCAGCTCACCGAGCCGCTCGTGCAGGCGACCATGGGCCCGGTGCGCCAGGCGCTCGCAGACGCGGGCCTGCGGCCGGAGGATATTTCCAAGACCCTGCTCGTGGGTGGCTCCAGCCGCATTCCCGCCGTGCAGGCTGCCATCCGGCAGTTCCTGGGCAAGGAACCCTTCAAGGGCATCAATCCGGACGAATGCGTCGCCATGGGCGCATCCCTGCAGGCGGGCGTGCTCGCGGGCACGGTCAACGGCCTCCTGCTCATCGACGTGACGCCCCTCTCGCTGGGAATCGAGACGGTCGGCGGCGTCTTTTCCAAGATCATCGACCGCAACACCACCCTGCCCATCAAGCGCAGCGAGATCTACTCCACCGCCGCCAATTTCCAGACCTCTGTCGAGGTCAAGGTCTTCCAGGGCGAGCGGCATATGACCGCCGGCAACCGGCTCCTGGGCAATTTCCGCCTCGGCGGTATCCGGCCCGCGCTGCGCGGCGTGCCTCAGATCGAGGTCACGTTCGAGATCGATACCAACGGCATCGTGCACGTCTCCGCGCGCGATATGGGCACCGGCCGCCAGCAGGAAATTACCATCACCGCGTCCTCCAACCTCTCTCAGGCTGAGATCGATCGCGCCGTGCGCGAGGCCCGCGCCTACGAGGAGGAGGACAAGCGCCGCCAGGCCGAGGCCAACACCTCCCACGAGGCCGAGACCCTCCTCTACCGCGCCGCCGCCGTGATGAAGCGCTGTTCCCGCGAGGACCGCAAGCGCCTCGATGAGGCCTGCGCCCGCCTCAAGAAGGCTGTGAAGAGCAGGGACGGCGCGCGCGTCGCCGCGGAGGCCGACGAGCTGCGCCGCATGCTCGATACGCTCGACCCGCAGGGCGTGCAGACCTGACGCCGGGAGGCGAGCTATGGGGGTACGCCGGGGGAGACACCAGGGGACGCTGTCCCCTGGACCCCTGCTTAAGGGCCATGGGCCCTTAAGAATCCCTTATTGGAGGATTCCTTGAATTTAAGTAGCATAGCTGTTCTCTCAAAAAACAACGGCTCCGGTATCCTATCGTCAGGATACCGGAGCCGTTTTCTGTTCTATTCCCCCAATTGAGGGGTCCCAGGGGGATCATTCCCCCTGGCAGAGGTCCAGGAGGCGGAGCCTCTTGGCGCCTGGCGAGCGTTCAGGGCTTGGCGCGCAGGGCGGTGCGGATCGCGGATTGGTGGTCGTCGTCGACCTTATCGGTGCCGTGGGTGCGGCTGTTGGTGAAATGGATGCAGAAATGCCCGTCGAAGTTGTTATCCTCGATATCGTACTTGCCGTGGTTCATGAAATTCATGGAAGCGGCGTAGGTGACGCCATTCACCGTGACCCAGATGGCGCGGCGATGCCAGCTGGTGGAGCCACCGTAGATGGAGAGGATGGTGGCCGTATCGGTGGCGGTGGCGGGCTCGCAGTCCGCGTGGTTGTGGCCGCCGTGGCGATAGACTTGGAAGGTCTTGCGCGTGGCCACGTCCGTGACCGTCACCGTGGCGCCCACGTAGAACAGGCGGCGGATGTTGCTCTCAAACCAATCCGCTTCCTTGATCTCCGTGATCGTCTTGGCCTTGGATTTGCACACGGCGCTGGCGAGCACAAAGCCGCTCTTGCCGTTGGAGGCCGTGACGTAGCACCAATCGCCCTTCACCTGCGTGACCAGGATCTTCGCGCCCTTGGAGAGCGTGCAGTAGGAGGAAGCGCTCGTGGAAGCGCTCTTGTACAGCTTCGTGGATTTGCTGGTGTAGCACACCTTGCCGTCCGAAGAGGAAGACGCGCTCGCAGCGGCGGTGGCGCCGCCCGAGGAGGAGCCGCTCTTCGCCTGCAGCCCGCTCTTGAGCACGTAGCCCTTGTACTTGCCTACTTGGATGTAGGCCCAATCGCCGGAGGTCTTCGTGCAGGTGACGCCCTTGCCCTTGGGGATCGTGCCGTAGCACTCCGAGGACGAGCTCGCGCTCTTGTACAGCTTCAGCGCCTTCGTCGTCACGGCCGCCACGCTCGCGGCTTGCGCCGGACGCGGCAGGACGGCGATGATCATCAGCGCGGTGAGAACACAGGCCAGGATGCGGACGATACGGCTACGCTTCATGGGTTTTGGCATCTCCTTGTGGGACGGGAGCGGGGTGAGCTCGCGGCCGGATGATCTTTGATGCCAATAGTATATTACAAAAGTATTTCAAAATCAAGAGGCAAATGAAATAAATTTTCCAGAAATGGAAATAATTTTGCAAGAGAAGCGGCATAAATCAAGGAATTTTGGCCGGATTTCCCCCTCCAATACCCGGGCAGGCGGCAGAAGCCAGTTAAATTGTTACAAAAAAACTCCCCTGCCCGGAGCGCGCCGGACAGGGGAGAGGATCACGAGAAGAGATTACGGCTTGGTGGTGAAGGCGAGCTTGATCGCGGACTGGTGGTCCGGATCGATATTGTTGGTGCCGTGGGTGCGGCTGTTGTAGAAGTGGATGCAGAAGTGGCCGTTGAAGCCGTTGGTGTAGATGGTCTGCTCGCCGTGGTTCATGAAGTTCATGGAGGCGGCGTAGGTAACGCCGTTCGCCGCGACCCAGACGGCGCGGCGCGCCCAGCTCGTGGAGCCGCCGTACAGGCCGAGGATGATGGCGGTATCGGCCTTGGTGAGGGGTTCGCAGTCGGCGTGATAGAGGCCGCCGCGGCGATGCACGTGGAAGGTCTGGCGGGTGAGCACGTCCGTGACCGTGACGTTGGAGCCGACCTTGAAGTTGCTCTGGATATCGCCGGTGAACCAATCGGAGAGGACGACGCTGCCGTTGACGTAAACCTTTGTCTTGCTCACGACGGAAGCGGGCAGGTAGCCGACCTTGCCTTCCGCGGTGACCACGCGGCACCAGCTGCTCTTCGCGTGCGTGACGATGATCTTATCGCCGATGTTCAGCGTACCGATGGCGGCGGCGCTGGTGGAAGCCGCGCAGTAGAGCTGCGTCGTGGCCTTGGAGTAGCAGGAGACGCCCTTCACCTTGGAGACGTCGACCGTCTCGACGGTGGGGGTGGTGGTTGCGCTGCTGCTGGGGGCGGTTTGCGTGGGGGCGGAGCCGCCGATGGTCGTCAGACCGCCGGTGAGCACGTAGCCCTTGTATTTGCCGACCTGCACGAGAGCCCACTTGCCGTCGATGCTCAGGCAGGTGAAGGTCTTGTTCTTGGGGATGGTGCCGTAGTATCCGGAGGCGGTGCTCATGGCCTTGTAGAGCTTGACCACGGCGGTGGTGCGCACGGTGGTCGTGCCGGTGCCGGGAGTTGTCTCCGTCTGAGTGGTTTCCGTGGGCTGAGCCGCGCTGGCGCCGTCGGATTCCACCGTCTTGCCGGTGTTCTGGCTCGCGCTGGCGGAAACGGCCTTGATGTCGGACGTGCGCACGTAGCCGATCACGCCGTCGTACTTGACGTAGGCCCAATTGCCCTTCGCGATGCCGCACAGCATCACCGAACCTTTGGTGACCTTGCGCAGATGCGTGCTGGAGGTGCTCGCGGATTTGTAGATGTAGGTGTAGGAAGTGGTCGCTTGGACGTTATATACGCTCGCGGCCAGCGAACGGGAAGGCAGGGCAGTGATGAGCAGGAGCGCGGTCAAAAGACACGCGATGCCTCGAATGATTCTGCTCCGCAACATGCAGTCATCTCCTTGCAGTGTTTTCAGAAAACCTTCCTGTAGATTATATTACAAAACTATTTCGCGCGCAAGGGGAAATTGCGATAATTATTCGCGAATAACCGTGTCAATTCGCAAAAAATACCATCTTAAACCGCGAAAAACGGTAAAAAAGAAAGCCTCGGGGGACGCGAAGGCAGGGGCGCTGGCGGCGTTCGGCCGCCAGCCGTGCCCCTGCACCCCTTGGGGAGGTTGGGAGATCTGAGAGACTGGAAAGGATTACGCCGCCTGCGGGCGGCGTTTGCGCGTGGAAGGGAAGCTCCCTGCCTGTGGGCAGGGAGCTTCCCTTCCACGCGCCCGGGCGAGGGGGACAAAGTCCCCCTCGCGCTCCCCCTGAGCGCCGACGCCGCCGAGGAGTGAAGACCGCCGTCCTGACACAAGTTTTTCGCGAGGAACGGGACGATACGGTCTCGCGGGTTGCGAACCTGCGGAGAATACCGTAGAATCGAGCGCGGGCGCAGGGCGCGAGGAGGCTTC
>CACZOT010000347.1 GCA_902782795.1 uncultured Eubacteriales bacterium
AAAAATCCATGGAAGACGTGATGCACGATTCCATGATCCCTTATTCGGAATTCGTCATCCTGGAGCGCGCCCTGCCGCGCGTGGAGGACGGCCTCAAGCCCGTGCAAAGGCGCATCCTCTATACGATGATGGAGCTGGGCATCACGCCCGATAAGCCGCACCGCAAGTGCGCGCGCATCACCGGCGACTGCCTGGGCAAATACCACCCCCACGGCGAGACCAGCGTCTACGACGCCCTGGCCCGCATGGCGCAGGATTTCGTCATGCGCGGCATTCTCGTGGACGGCCACGGCAACTTCGGCTCCATCGACGGCGATTCGCCCGCCGCCATGCGCTATACCGAGGCGCGCCTCACGCCCCTGGCCATGGAACTTCTGCGCGATATCGACAAGGATACCGTTCCCTTCCGCCTCAATTTCGACGATACGCGCAAGGAGCCGGATATGCTCCCCGGCCGCTTCCCGAACCTGCTGGTGAACGGCGCCAGCGGCATCGCCGTGGGCCTGGCGACCAACATCCCGCCCCACAACCTGGGCGAGACGGTGGACGCCGCCATCGCCATGATCGAAAACCCCAATATCACCACGCGGGAGCTCATGAAGATCCTCCCCGCGCCGGATTTCCCCACGGGCGGGCAGCTCATCCGCGATGATATCGAGCTCTTCTCCGCTTATGAGACCGGCCGCGCCAAGCTGCAGGTGCGCGCCAAGTCCCACATCGAGCCGGGCAGCGCCGGCCGCAGCCTGATCGTCATCACCGAGGTGCCCTACCAAGTCAACAAGGCCGCCATGCTGGAGAAGATCCTCCGCCTGTCCGAGGAGAAGAAGGTCCCCGGCGTGTACGATATCCGCGACGAGAGCGACCGCAGCGGCATGCGCGCCGTCATCGAGATCCGGAAGGAGGCCGACCCGCAGAAAGTCCTCGCGGCTCTGTACCGCTATTCCGACATGCAGGTCACCTTCGGCGTGAACATGGTGGCCATCGCGGGCGGCAAACCCTTGCAGATGGGCCTCAAGACCATGCTGGGCCACTACATCCGCCACCAGAAGGATGTCGTCACCCGGCGCACGAAGTTCGAGCTCGAACAGGCTCAGGCCCGCGCGCACATCCTCGAGGGCCTCATCATCGCTGTCGACAACCTGGACGCCGTCATCGCCCTCATCCGCGCCAGCAAGACGCCCAAGGAGGCCCGCGCCGGGCTTATGGAGAAGTTCGGCCTCACCGAGATCCAGGCGCAGGCCATCCTCGATATGCGCCTGCAGCGCCTGACCGGCCTGGAGATCCTCACCTTGCGGCAGGAATACGCCGAGATCATGAAGCTGATCGGCAAGCTGCAGGCTATCCTCAAAAGCGAGAAGAAGCTCATGGCCCTCATCTGCGACGAATTGCGCGAGGTGCGGGATCAGTTCGCCGACCCGCGCCGCACGGAGCTCATCGACCCGCCCGGCGTCCAGGAGACCGCCCTGCCCGAGGACGAAGGCCCCGTGCCCGAGGAGATCTGCGTCTACGAGACGCAGGCGGGTTTCTTCAAGCGCATGGCGCCCCGCCTGGCGGACAAGGCCCTGGAGGACGAGCCGCTCCCGCCAAGGCG
Source organism: uncultured Eubacteriales bacterium (assembly GCA_902782795.1). Taxonomy (GTDB): domain Bacteria; phylum Bacillota; class Clostridia; order Christensenellales; family Aristaeellaceae; genus UBA1224. Next base: position 1,592 of record CACZOT010000347.1, read on the forward strand.
CGTGCTCTATACAGAAACCGACCATCGTCTGCTTTTCCTCACCAGCGCCGGCAACGCCTTCATGCTCACGGCCGACAAGGTGCCCGAGTGCCGTCCCAAGGAGCGCGGCCTCGCCCCGGGCGGCATGCTCGCGGGCCTGGAGAAGGACGAGACCATCGTCAACGTGCTGGATCTTCCGGCCAAGGGCGGCTACGCGGGCGAGCTCCTCTGCGTGACGGCCCACGGGCAGATCAAGCGCTCGCTGCTGAGCGAGTACGACGTGCGCACGAAGAAGTTCGCCGCCGTGAAGCTGCGCGCGGGCGACAGGGTCGCCGCCGCATGGAAAATGGGGGAGGAGACCGAGATCCTGCTCGTCAGCCGGGGCGGCATGACCATACGCTTCGCCCTGGAGGAAGTGCCCCAGACGGGCCGCACCACCTCCGGCGTGCGCGGCATGACCCTCGGCGCGGAGGACGAGATCCTCGCGGCGATCCCGTATTCCGACGAGGGCGAACTGGTCCTCGCCACGGAATCCGGCCACATGAAGCGCTGCCTCATGGCCGATTTCGACCCGCAGGCCCGCGGCGGCAAGGGAGTCAAGTGCATCACCTTCACGCGGAACGGCCAGAACGGCTCGCGCCTCGTCTGCGCGCTGCCCGTGAAGGAACCCGCCGATCTCGTCGCCGTGCAGAAAATGTCCCCGCCCAGCCGCCTCAATTCCGATCTCATCGAGATCCAACTGCGCTCGGGCAAGGGCTCTCCGCTGCTCATGGCTATCGCGGGGGACGACCTGGAGGACGTCCTCATCGCCTGGAAGAACGGCCAACAGAACTAAATATTTCATAATCGTTTCGCG
>CACZOT010000348.1 GCA_902782795.1 uncultured Eubacteriales bacterium
CCACCGACACTCCCGGCCAGTTCAACCCTTACATGATCGGCACCCCCATGGGCTTCGGCACCCATCAGCTGATGATGAGCCACCTGTGGGAGATGGATACCGCCGCGGGCGAGCAGTTCGGCGAGATCGCTGACGGCATGCCCGAGCACAACGAAGACTTCACCGAGTTCACCGTGAAGATCCGCCAGGGCATCAAGTGGTCCGACGGCGTGGACCTGACCGCCAAGGACGTGGCCTACACATTCAACATGATCAAGAACACGCCCAAGGGCATCTCGATGACCGCCTACCTGAACTCCATCGTGGAATCCGTGGAGGCCACCGACGACTACACCGTCGTGTTCAAGATGACCCAGTCCTTCCCCCGCCTGACCTCCGTGTTCGGCGTCACCATCTGGGGTTGCAGCTACCGCATCGTTCCAGAGCACATCTACGCCGAGGTCGAGGACGTGACCCAGTTCAAGGATCCCAACCCAGTCGTGGCCGGCCCCTACACCGTGAAGGACTTCGACCCCAACGGCTACTGGGTGTTGTATGAGCTGCGCGACGACTGGATGTCTTCCACGCTGGGCGTGGCCGGCGCCGCCTATTACGGCTACACCGAGGCCGACGCCCCCGCCAAGTACGTTTGGGTCCGCGCCCTGGGCGACGACACCACCCGCCAGATGGCTATGATCAACAACGAGGTCGACCTGCTGTGCGAGGTCACTCCCGAGATGCTGGAGTACATGCGCTCCCAGAACGACAAGATCGCCTGCTGGTACAGCGAGTTCCCCTACGCGACCTCCGACGATCCCTGCTCCAAGGGCCTGGTGTTCTCCAACGGCCAGGGCGAGCCGTGGAGCAATCCCTTCTTCCACTGGGGCATTGCCCTCGCCATGGATTTCGATGAGATCTCCCTGGGCATCTTCGACGGCGCCGGCCGCGCCGCCGCGTTCCCGGTGATCACCGCCACCTCCTCCGGCCAGGAGCTCTACTACAAGCCCCTGCTCGACTGGCTCGAGAACGAGTTCACCATCGAGCTGCCCGACGGCACCGTGCTGACTGGCGCTGATGTGTGGGATCCGGACTACGCCGCCCGCATGGCCGAATATCTCGGCATCGAGGGCGACGAGGATTACCTCGTCGACATGTTCGGCGTTGGCTGCTGGAAGTACAATCCGGAAGCCGCTGAGAAGCTCTTCCTCGCTGCCGGCCTTGAGAAGAAGGACGACGGCTGGTACTTCAACGGCGAGAAGTTCTCCATCGAGATGTCCTACCTGGCCGATTCCGAGGCGCAGGCGGGCCGCGGCGTGCAGGCTGCTTACGATCAGCTGAGCAAGTTCGGCTTCGACGTGACCATCGTCTCCAAGTCTCAGGCCTCCTGGGATACCGACGGCGCCACTGGCAACTTCGAGATCGCCGGCTACTGGCCCTTCAACTTCATCACCAAGGACATCTACGACAAGATCCAGGGCTTTGCCAATGATCTGATCGTCCCCGTCGGCGAGCGCGCCGTCGGCCAGTCCTGCCGCTGGGACAACGAAGAGGCTACCGAGATCATCCACAAGCTGGCCGGTATCGACCCGAACAGCGACGAAGCCTATGAGCTCGGCCTCGAGTTCCTCAAGATCGCCATCAAGGATCTGCCGATGATCGGCTTCCACTCTGGCGTGAAGTTCGTGCCCACCAACAGCAGCATCTGGGAAGGCTATCCGAACGCGGAGAACGCCTACAACGGCCCCTGGTGGTGGTGGAGCTGCTTCAAGTACATTGCCCCGCACATCACTCTCGTGAAGTAATGTACTTCGCAGCCTTCCTTTAAAAGGCATCGACCCTCTGTGCGCGCCGCGTGACGCGGCGCGCACAGTTCTTCTTTCGTAAGGGCTGAGAGGCCTCCGCCTTTTCCGGTATCTGGTGCGCCCGCGGGCGCCGCGAACCGTGTAACCCAGACGGATCAATTCCATTTCGCGAACACGAAGGGGTGTAGCCAGTGAAATTTTGGAAATATCTGGGCCTGCGCCTGATGACCTGGGCCCTGACGATCCTCATCGGCGTGACCTTTATCTTCTTCATACCGCGCATGTTCCCCTCCGACCCGGTGGAGCGCATGATCGGCAACATGGAGAGCCTGTCCGGTTCCATGGATCCGGCCGCGAAGGAAGCGCTGCGTCACAGCCTGCGCGTCCAGTTCGGCCTGGAGGGTTCCCTGGCGGAGCAGTATCTCTCCTACCTCTGGAAAGGCCTTCTCCACTTTGACTTTGGCCCCGCGCTGATGAGTTACCCGACCCCGGTGGGAGAGATCATCGCCAGAAACCTGCCCTTTACGGTGGGGCTGTCGCTGACCACGACCATCTTGGCCTGGTGCATCGGCAACTTCATCGGCCTTCTGGCGGGCTTCCGCAAGAACAAGCGCTCCTCCAAGATCCTGGAGGGCATCGCGATCTGCATCTACCCGATCCCGTACTTCATCCTCGCGCTGGTGCTGCAGATCGTCTTCGCCTATGTGCTGGGCTGGTTCCCGGCCACGGCGGTCATTCAGTACAACAACGGCACGGCGGCCTTCATCGGGACGCTGCTCAAGTCCTCCGTGCTGCCCGCTCTTTCCATCCTGCTGCTGGGCACGGGCTGGTGGATCATCTCGATGAAATCCCTGGCCGGTACCACGTCCGAGGAGGACTTCGTCCTCTACGCCCGCTACCGCGGCCTCAGCGAGGGGAAGATCGGTTACAGCTATGTGTTCCGCAATTCCATCCTTACCCAGATCACGGCGCTGGCCATGAGCCTGGGCGGGGTTTTCAACGGATCGATCATGACGGAGATCATCTTCGGCTATCCTGGCGTCGGCACCCTGATCCAGGGTGCGATCATGCAGGCGGATTACAACATGATCCTCGGCTGCATCACTATCTCCATCGTCGCCATCGCCACGGCCACCCTGATCGCCGATTTGATTTATCCCTTTATCGACCCGCGTATCCGCTATAGCTAGGGAAGGAGGAACAAGCAGTGAAAAAGTTTTGGAAAAACGCCAGCTTCCGGCTGAAGTTTGGCCTGTTCTGTACCGCGGTATTCCTCATCCTCGGCTTCGTGGTCTACTACATCCCGCACACCAATCCGTTCCCGAACATCATCAAGCAGAAGAACCTGCCGCCCTCCGCGGAGCATTGGCTCGGCACCACCTCCCAGGGCCAGGATATCTTCTGGCTGCTGATCGAGGGCATCCATAACTCGCTCACCATCGGTCTTGTCGTCGCGCTGATCGGCACGGTGGTCGGCGTGTTCGTCGGCCTGGTGTCCGGCTTCGTCGGCGGCGGGCTGGACCGCTTCCTCATGCTGGTGACGGATACCTTCGTGGTCATCCCCTCACTGCCGGTCATGATCCTCATGACCTCTCTGATGAAGGGAAGCGCCACTCCGGTCCTGATGGCTCTCATCCTGGCCATGTTCGCCTGGGCCTGGCCGAGCCGCCAGATCCGCTCCATGGCCCTGACCATGAAGGAGAGAGACTTCATCCACACGGCCTGGTTCTCCGGCGAAGGCACGATCCAGACGGTCGTCACGGAGATCCTGCCCTTCACGCTCACCTGGTCGCTCTCCAACTTCATGAACGCGACCCTGAGCGCCATCGCCTCCGAGTCCGGCCTGGCCGTGCTCGGCCTGTCCCCCGCGAACCTGATCACGCTGGGCAACATGATCCAGTGGGCGCGCGGCTACAACGCCATCATCATGCAGCGCTGGAACTGGGTCCTCCCGCCGATCCTCTCGATCATCGTGCTGTTCATCGGCCTGTTCATGCTGATCACGGGCTACAACGACTATCTGGCTATGAAACGAGGTAGATAAAGATGCTGAAAATCGATCATTTGTCCGCCTCCTACAAGACCATCGACG
>CACZOT010000349.1 GCA_902782795.1 uncultured Eubacteriales bacterium
CACTCGACGAACTCGTGCAGGCCGACCTCGTTGGTCTCGGTGGTGAACCAGGCCAGGTCCAGGCGGGCGGGACGCTTTCGCGCGGGCCGACGCTGTCCTCCCAGTTAAAGCCGGCGACGAAGTTGCCGCCCGGGTAGCGCACCACGGAGACGCCCAGGTCGCACACCATTTTGATGACGTCCTTGCGGAAGCCGTTCTCGTCGGCGGCGGGGTGGCCCGGCTCGTAGATGCCGCCGTACACGGCGCGGCCGAGATGCTCGATGAAGGAACCGTACAGGCGCGGATCGACGCGGCCGATCACGTAGGAACGATCGAGTTTCATGGAAGCCTTCTTCATAGGCTCGTGCCTCCCTGTATGTGAGTTTGTTTGGAAAGGAAAAACGCCTGCCTCTATTGTGCACCAGACCGGGCCCTCCTGGCAAGGGGGGAGGGGGAAATTTTTCTTTCCCCAGGGGAGGCGAAGGGCGCTTGACAGGGGCGCGCCGGGGCTCTATCATGGTGCGGGGCCCTATCCACTGGCAAGAAAGAGGGCGGGATCGTGCAGCCCAAAAAGGAGATCTCTGCCATCCGTTTCGCGGTGCCGGTCGCGGTGGAGAACGCCGCCACCACGCTGATCGGCATGGCGTATTCGGCGCTGATCGGCGGCGTGAGCGGGAGCGCCATCGCCGCGGCCAGCACCTCCAACACGTTCGTGACGCTGCTCACCGCGGCGCTCACCTTCCTTACGACGGGCGCGGCGGTGCTCGTGGCGCGGCACGTCGGCGCGCGGGACATGGCCGCCGCCTCGAAGACCATGGAGCAGTCGGTGGTCCTCACGGCGATCCTCTCCGTGAGCCTCTCCGTTCTGGTGATCGCCCTGGCCGGGCCGATCGCGGGGTTCCTCACGCCGGGGGAGCACGCCGCGCTCTCCGGCGAGGTCGGCGCGTACCTGCGGGTGGTGATGCTCTCCTTCCCGTTCCTGATGCTCTACAATATCCTCGTGAGCGACCTGCGCGCCGCGGGCAATTCCCGCGTGTGCATGCTGGCCGCCGTGGCCATGAACCTGGTGCAGCTCCTCTCGGCGTGGGTGTTCGTGAGCCGGCTGCGCATGGGCATGATCGGCGCGGCCCTGGCCTACGTCTGCTGCCGCGCCTTCGGAGCGGCGCTGATCTTCCTGGCGGCGGCGCGCGGGGGCGGGGCGTATCATATCCACCTGCCCAACCTCTTCCGGCCGGACCGGAGCGAATTCAAGGAGATCGCCCGCGTGGGCTCGCCCGTGGCCCTGGAGCAGGTCTCCATCCAAACGGGCTACCTCCTGGCCAACACCCTGGCGGTGGGCCTGGGCACGGCGGCGGCGAGCGTCTACAGCATCACCAACACCATCAACGCCCTGGCGAGCATTCCCCAGGGGGTGTGCACGGCCGTGGCGATGACCATCGTCGGCCAGCACATCGGCGCTCGGGACCGCGAGGGCGCCCGGCGCAGCGCCTACCAGATCTGGGCGGCGTGCCTGACGACCTGCGTCGCGCTGGGGCTGATCATCGCCCTTCTCGGCGAAAGGGTCACGCGCCTCTACACGAGCGACCCCGCCATCGCCCACGAGTGCGCGAACATGCTCTGGATCATGCTCGGATACCAGTTCTCCGCCGGCTCCATCAATTCCGTGGACCCGGCCCTCAAGGTGGGCGGCGAGCAGAGATTCGTGATGATCCAGACGGCCGTGTGCGTCTGGCTGATCCGCCTGCCGCTGACGTGGCTGCTGGCCTACGTCCTGCATATGGGCGTCACGGGCGTGATGATCGCCAATGTCGTCAGCCTCACCGCGCGCGCGGTGAGCGGCCTGTGGAAGCGCCACAGGAACGATTGGATCCACGATTTCGTATAATCAAACAGAGAGGAGTTTTCCCTGTGGAACTGCGCGTTCACGCGATGAAAGAGAAATATGCCCTGCCCGCCATGGAGCTCGTGGAGGAGGTCTTCACCCAGTGGCGCGACGAGACCGAGGGCCGCACGGTGCGGCGCCTGGCCGAGGAGATCCGCTCCAAGAAGTATTACCTGCCGGAACTGGAGCTCGTCATGGTGGACGAGAAGGACGAGGTCGTCGGTTACGCGATGTTCTCGCGCTTCCTTATCGAAGGGCGCTATGAGGACGAGCTGCTGCTTCTCTCGCCTGTGGCGGTGAAGACCCGGCTGCAGCGGCGGCATATCTCCAAAGAGCTCATCGAAGAGGGCTTCCGCCGCGCCCGCGCTCTGGGCTTCCAGGCCGTGCTCGTGGAAGGCGACCCGCGCAACTACCGCTCCCGAGGCTTCAAGACCAGCGCCGCCCACGGCATCGTCGCCGGGCCGAACATCCATCTGCCGCACGTCGACTGCCTGATGGTCAGGGAGCTCGTCCCCGGCGCGCTCGAACATATCCACGGCCAGGTCGATTATTCCTTCTACGATACCCTCCGGGAGGAGTAGAAAAAGCGAACCAGACGCAGCAAACACAGCGGGCTCCGGCGTCCTTTGGGAAGGATGCCGGAGCCCGCTAAGTATGCGCGGCAGGTTTTATCTGCGCAGGAGCGCCTGCAGGCGGGGCACGGCGTACTCGTAAAACTGCTTGTAGGCCGGGCAGAAGTAATTGAGGCCGAGCTCCTCCGCGCCGCTGTCGCGGTCGCGCCGGCAGCCGCCGCGGCAGAGGCCGAACCAGCGGCAGGCGCGGCACTCCCCGGCCTGGGGGAGGGATTCCTCGATGAAGCGGCTCGCCTCCAGGGCCTTCGTTAGGTCCTCGTAGGTATCGGTGTTGAGGTTCCCGAGGCGGTAGCGGTCCAGCACGTAAAAATCGCAGGGATAGACGCTGCCGTCCGCCTCGACCACGCTCTGCATGGAGCAGCGCCCGAGCATGCCGCAGTGCTCCGGAGGCTGGCCCATCAGCGCCCCGGCGAGGTTCTCCAGGTGGCGCACGTACACGAACCGCCCGGAGGCGACGTCCCTATACCACAGGTCGAACAGCTCCTTCATGAAGCGGGCGTAGAGCGCGGGCGTGAGGGAATAGTCCGCCCGGCCGCGCGGCTCGCCGAGGGGATCCAGGCAGGGAATGTACTGCTGCCACACCAGGCCGTTTTTCATGAAGAAGGGGTAGATGCGGCCGATGTTCTTGGCCGTGTAGGCCGTGACGACCGTGAGGATGTTGAAATCCACCTTGTGGGCCTGCAGGAGCCGGGCCGCGGAGAGGATCGTCTCGAAGGTGCCCTTGCCCGCGGCGTCCACGCGCATGCGGTCGTGCACGGCCTGGGTGCCGTCCAGCGACAGGCCGACGAGGAACTTTTCCTCGTGGAGGAAGCGCGCCCATTCCTCGTCCAGCAGGGTGCCGTTGGTCTGGATGGCGAAGCGCACCGAAAGGCCCTTGGTGTTGTATTTTCGCACGAGCTCGGCAAACAGGCGGAAGAACGCCAGCCCGCGTAGGGTGGGCTCGCCGCCCTGGAAGCCGAAGGAGACGCTGCCCTCGGCGAAATCGATCGCCCGGCGGACGACCATCTCCAGGGTCTCCTCGCTCATCATCCCGTAGGAATAGACGGCGCGGTTCATTGCCTCGTCCGCGTAGAAGCAGTATTTGCAGCGCAGGTTGCAGGCGCTCGAGGCGGGCTTGATCAGCAGGGAAAGCGCGGGCATGGAAAGCCTCCTTATCGATTCGCGTGGTCAGATTTCGGCAAAGAGCAGTCCCTCCTCGCCCAGAGGCAGACGGGCGGCGATCCTTCCTTCGGAAAAGAGGTACGCCCCGCCCAGACTGTCCGGATCGCGGGAGAGGGAATTGACCATCAGGGCCCGAGGCGCGGCCCCGTACGCCTGCAGGGCGTAGGAGGGAAGCTCGCGCGGCCATTCCTCCGCGGTGAAGTCCACATACACCGGCCAGAGGAGCAGATCGCAGGGGGCGAAGCGCTCCGGGCAGACCCACAGATCTCCGCACAGGGCGACGCGGCAGAGCCGCCCGCGGTAGAGGAACGCGCCGGTGTCCGCGCCTTCGCGGTAATGGCGGTCCGTGCGCGAGACCACCCGCCAGCCCGGCGAGACGCGCCGGTAATTGCGCAGGATCCGCCCGCCGGAGAAGAGCGCGGCGGAGGAATAGAGGGACTCGCCGTCGCGCTCGATATAGCCCATGAGGACGTCCGCGCCGGTGTGGGCGCTGAGGCGGCCCAGCTCCGCCAGGGGAGCGCTGTCCCGGGGCAGGCCGATCCAGCGGTCCCGCTCCCAGTTCCAGGAAAGAGCGTCGAACCCCTGGAGGAAGCTCTCGCCGAAGACGACCAGCTCCGCGCCGCCCTCGGCGGCCCGGCGAATGAAGCGCGCCGCCCGCTCGAGGTTATGGGCGACGTCCCCGTTTCGGAAAAGACACGACGCGAGCGCGGCGCGCATGGTCGAACATCTCCTTTACAGGCGCTGGGCGGGAAACAGCGCGGCCTTTTTGCCGTTGACGAGCAGATCCACCCGCGGTTCGAAGCGGAAAAGCCCGCCAAAGCGCGCGGCGGCCGCCTCGAATTCGCGCTTTGCGGCGGTGAGCACGCACATCCGTCCGCCCGGCGCGAGTGCGTGGGCGAAGCCGTCCAGCATCCGGGCGTAGAATTCCTCCGCGGGCATGGGCAGGGGCTCCCACAGGCCCCAGGGCGGATCGGCGGCGAGCTCGGTGACGGAGGCGGCAGGCAGATCCTCCGAGAGGCGCAGGGCGTCCCGCCGGGCGATCTCGGCCCCAGTCAGGCTCGTTTTCCCGCGCATGTGGGCGACCATGGCCGGGTCGAGATCGGAGAGGATCAGCCGCGCGCAGGGCCCGGCCCTGCGCCGCGCCTCGCCCGTGGCGCCGTGTCCGGCGAAGGGATCGAGGAACACGCCCCCGGCCGACGGCGCGCACATCTCCACCATGCAGGCGGTGACGGCGGGGGAGAGCTCGCCGCGCGCCAGCGTCCTGGGGGTGCCCTCGCGGCGCGTCAGGCGCAGCAGAAGGAGTGAGAAGCCCTCGCTGCGCCGCAGGAGCAGCAGCTCCGTCTGCGGGGAAACGCGGTCCGGCCGCGCCGCGGTCACGCTTCGCTCCATGGCCGCGCGCACGCCGCCGTTCACGGCCGCGAGGCGGTTCTGGTCGGAAAACATCACCCGGAAGGTGCGAAAGGCATAGCGGCGCATGGCGTCGTTCGCCGCGCGCAGGGCTCTGTCGTCCCGCGCGGCGCGGGCGGCGGTCTTCTCCAGCGAAGCCGCGCCGGGCCAGCGGGCGAGGACGAGATAGGTGTTCTGGAACACCTCCAGGCGCGGCGTCTTTCCGGCGCAGCGGTACAGGATCGCCCCGCCCAGACTCTGTTCCAGGGCAAAGGAGGGCAAACCGCGCGCCGCGACGCGCGCCGCCGGTCCCTCCAGACCCGCCGGGCAGGTCGAATAAAACAGGTCCATCGCCACACCTCCACTGTATCTATCATATCACCAATTCGCCCTCGGGGAAAGACGCGCGCGCGAATTTGGGTTGACGGGAGCGGCGCGCGGGCGGTATACTGATGGCTGGAACCGAGGTTCCTGCCAACAGAAGAAGGAATAGAGGAGGCGGCCGCCATGGCCAGGTTTTTGCTCTCCGCCTTCGCGGACGAAGCTGACGCGCTTCTTTCCGGGCAGATCGAGGCCCTGCGGGAGGCGGGCATCGCCCAGGTGGAGATCCGCGGCGTAAACGGAAAGAACATCTCGCAACTGACGGAAGGCGAGGCCCGCGAAGCCCGCGCCATGCTGGACGGGGCGGGCATCCGCGTATCGAGCCTGGGCTCGCCCTACGGCAAGATCGGCATCGAGGACGACTTCGCGCCGCATCTGGAGCTGATGAAGCGCGGCCTGGAGATCGCAAAGATCCTCGGCACGGAGCATATCCGCATGTTCTCGTTCTATATCCCCGCCGGGAAAAAGGCGGAAGAGTACCGCGAGGAGGTGCTCGCGCGCCTGGAACAGATGCTGGACGCGGCGCGCGACGCGGGCGTCGAGTTGCTGCATGAAAACGAAAAGGGCATTTACGGCGACACGGACGACCGCTGCCTGGACCTGCTGACCGCCTTCGGCGGGCGGCTCCTGGGCGTGTTCGACCCGGCCAATTTCATCCAGTGCGGCGTAAAGCCCGCCGAGGCGATGCGAAAGCTCAAGGATCACATCGTCTACATGCACATCAAGGACGCGCTCCTGGCCGACGGCAGCGTCGTGCCCTGCGGAATGGGCGACGGCTCTCTGCCGGAGCTCCTCTCGCAGATGGCCCTGCGCGCCGACGGCATGACCCTTTCGGTCGAGCCGCACCTGGCGGTCTTCCAGGGCCTGGAGAACCTCCAGGGAGAGCAGGTCCGGCACAAGTACGTCTACCCCACCGCCCGCGAGGCCTTCGCCGCCGCCGCGGACGCGCTCAAGGAAACGCTCAAGGGCATCGGCTTCAGGCCGATGGAAGGGAGAGAGGGCACATGGATCAGGTAAAGATCGGCATTATCGGCATCGGCAATATGGGCTCCGGCCACGTCAAGAGCCTGATGGAGGGCAAGGTCCCCAATATGCGTCTGGCAGCGGTGGCGGATATCAACCCGGCCCGGCTCGAATGGATGAAGGAAACGTATCCGGACGTGCCGCGCTTCGACAACGCCTCCGCCCTGATGGATTCCGGCCTGGTCGAGGCCGTGCTCGTGGCCACGCCGCACTACTTCCATCCGCCGCTGGTCATGGAGGCGCTGGGCAAGGGCCTGCACGCCATCTCCGAAAAGCCCGCGGGCGTATACACCAAGGCCGTGCGCGAGATGAACGAGTTCGCCGCCAAGTCCGACAGGACCTTCGCCATCATGTTCAACCAGCGCACCAACTGCGTGTACCGCAAGATGAAGGAGATCGTCGATTCCGGCGAGATGGGCCGCATCCGCCGCGTGAACTGGATCATCACCGATTGGTACCGTTCCCAGTCCTATTACGATTCCGGCGCCTGGCGCGCCACCTGGGCCGGCGAGGGCGGCGGCGTGCTGCTCAACCAGTGCCCGCACAACCTGGACCTGCTGCAGTGGATCTGCGGCATGCCCAGCAAAGTGCGCGCCTACACGCACAACGGCAAGTGGCACGATATCGAGGTCGAGGACGACGTGACGGCGTATCTCGAGTACCCCAACGGCGCCACCGGCGTCTTCATCACCACCACGGGCGACTGCCCAGGCACCAACCGCTTCGAGATCTCCATGGATTGGGGCAAGCTCGTCTGCGACGGCAAAAAGCTCTGGAAGCACAAGCTCGCCATGTCCGAGCCGGAGTTCTCCGCCACCTACAAGGGCGGCTTCGGCACGCCGGAGTGCACCGTCGAAGAGGTCGAGACCGACGGCCTCAACCCCCAGCACAACGAGGTGCTGCGCGCCTTCGCGGACCATATCCTCACCGGCGGACCGTTGGTCGCGCCGGGCTGCGAGGGCATCCGCGGGCTGACCCTCTCCAACGCCATGCATCTTTCCTCCTGGCTGGACGAGACGGTCGAGCTGCCCATCGACGAGGACCGCTTCCTCGAAGAGCTCAACAAGCGCCGCGCCACCTCCCGCCACAAGGAGGCCACGGGCGCGACCTTCAGCACCGAGGGCACTTACTGATCCAAACTGCATCGAGGAGGAACCATACCGATGATCCGACTTGGCGTCTGCACCGCCGCTGAAAACGCCCCCGCCCTCGCGCGCATGGGGTACGACTATATCGAGCTGAGCCTCAGCGCCGTCGCCGCGCTCGAGGAGAAGCAGTTCGCGGAAATGGCCGAATGGATGGATTCCTGCCCCATCCGCGCCGAAGCCTACAACGGTATGCTCCCCGCCCGGATCCGCGTGACCGGGCCGGACGTGAACGCCTCCAGCCAACACGAGTACCTGGAGACCGCCTTCTCGCGCGCCAGGAGGCTCGGGGGCCGGGTGGTCGTGTTCGGGTCCGCCGGAGCGAGAAACGTGCCGCACGGCTTCCCCATCGATATGGCCTGGAGGCAG
>CACZOT010000350.1 GCA_902782795.1 uncultured Eubacteriales bacterium
ACGACCACCCTCCTCACCGAGATCTGCAAAAACGCCGGGCGAACGGCCACGGCCGTGGGCAACATCGGTGTGCCCTTCTCCGGCATCTGCATGGGCGCGCGCATGGAGGATATCGCCGTGTGCGAGGTCTCGTCCTTCCAGCTGGAGACGGTCTCCTCCTTCCGCCCGCGCGCGGCGGCCATCCTGAACCTCACGCCGGATCATCTCAACCGCCACGGCACCATGGAGGTCTACGCCGCCCTCAAGGAGCGCGTGTTCGAGAACATGCGCGGGGGAGACGTGCTCGTCCTCAACGCGGACGACCCCATCGTCTCGCGGATGGGAGAGCGCGCCAAGTGCCGCGTGGTCTATTTCAGCCACAGGACCGAGCCCGCCGAGGGCGCGTTCGTGCGCGGGGGCGATCTCATCTGGCGCTTCGACGGCGAGGAACGGCCCCTGGGCCGCGCGGACGAGATCTACATCCCCGGCGAGCACAACCTGGAAAACGCCCTGGCCGCCTCGGCGCTGGCCATGGCGCTGGGCATGCCCGCGCCGGTCATCCGCCACACCCTGCGCACCTTCAAGGGCGTGGAGCACCGCATCGAGACGGTGCGGACAGTCGCGGGCGTCACCTACATCAACGATTCCAAGGGCACCAACGCGGATTCTACCATCCGCGCCGTGCGGGCCATGCGCGCCCCGACGGTGCTCATCGCGGGCGGCTCGGAGAAGAAACAGGATTTCGCCGAGCTCTGCGAAGAGATCAAGAAATCCCAGGTGAAGGAAGTCGTGCTGATCGGCCTGGTCGCTCCGCAGATGGAACGGCAGTTGCGCGAGGCGGGCTTTACCGCCATCCACAACGCCGGGACGGATTTCGAGGCCGCCATCCGCCTGGCGGGCAGGCTCGCGGGGCCGGGCGGAAACGTGCTCCTCTCCCCGGCGAACGCCTCGTTCGATATGTTCCAGGACTACGAGCACCGCGGAGCGGAGTTCAAGCGCGTCGTGGCGGGCCTGACGGAGGAATGACCCTTCCCGCCCTCTTCGGCGCGAAGGAGCGCGGGCGCTGCTCGCGCGGGATACTCGTCACCACCCTGGCCCTGCTCGTCCTGGGCCTGGTGACGCTTTGGGCGGCGTCCTTCTACAACGCCCAGGACCTTTCCGGCGATCCCCTCGCCGAGGTGAAGGGGCAGGCGCGGGGCGTAGGGCTGGGGCTCGTCCTCATGGCGGCGGCCTGCCGCATGGATTACCGCCTGCTGAAAAAGCCCGGCGTGGCGCTGGGGCTCATCGGGCTGAGCGCGCTCCTGCTGGTGCTGGTGGCGATCCCCGGGATCGGGCGGCGGCTCAACGGATCGCGCCGCTGGCTGCGGATCGGCCCCCTCAGCTTCCAGCCCTCGGAACTGGCTAAGTATGCCATGGTGCTCTTCATGGCGCGCGCTCTTTCCATGAAGACGCGGGATGTGACGCGCTTTTTCACCGGCCTCGCGCCTCTGTTCGTGGTGCCGAGCGCGTTCTTTTTCCTGATCCTCCTGCAGCCGAACCTCTCCACGGCGGGGTCTATCCTCATCGTGGCGGTGGTGATGGTGATGCTCGCGGGCGCGAAGTGGAGCCATCTGGGCCTCGCGGCCGCTGCGGGAGGGGCGCTCGGGGCGTTCTACGCCTGGTCCGCGCCCTACCGGCGCGAGCGGCTCCTCTCCTTCCGGGATCCCTTCGCCAAGCTGACGGACGAGGGCTACCAGCTCGCGCAATCGCTGATCGCCTTCGGCTCCGGCGGCCTGTTCGGCAACGGCGTGGGGCAGGGGAGGCAGAAGTACGGCTTTTTGCCCTACCCGGAATCGGATTTCATCTTCGCGGTCGTGGGCGAGGACACGGGCCTTGCGGGGTGCCTGATCGTGCTGGCGATCTTCGCCGCGTTCCTGTACTTTGGCATGCGCGCCGCCGTGCGCTGTCCGGACCGCTTCGGCTCGCTCCTGGCGGGCGGCATCACGAGCATGATCGGCGTGCAGATGGTGATCAACATCGCCGTGGTCACGGGCCTCATGCCCACCACGGGCCTGCCGCTCCCGTTCTTCAGCGCGGGCGGCACCTCGGAGGCCATCGTCCTGGCGGCGGTGGGGGTGCTTCTGTCCGTCTCCCGGGAGGAGGACCGCCTGCCCGCCCCGGTCTAGCCGCCGCACCCTTTTCCGGCCCCGTTCATACCTTGGCGTGAACGGAGGTGCGAGGTTATGGCCCTGTTTCGGATCGAAGGCGGCGCGCCCCTATGCGGCGCGGCGCGCGTACAGACGGCGAAGAACGCTGTGCTGCCCATTTTGGCGGCGGCGCTGCTGGCCGATGGAGACGTGACTGTGCTCGACTGCCCGGTCCTTTCCGACGTGGAGAGCATGCTGGAGATCCTGCGCACGCGCGGCTGCGGCTGCGAGCGGCGCGGCCGGGACGTGGTCGTGCGGCCGCAGACGGCCTGCCGCTGGGAGATCCCCGAAGGCTCGAGCCGCCTGCTGCGCTCGTCGATCTTCCTGCTCGGGCCCCTCGCGGCGCGCTTCGGGAAGGCGCAGGTGGCCTACCCGGGCGGCTGCGAGATCGGCCTTAGGCCTATCGATCTACATATCAAGGGCCTGCGCGTTCTGGGCGTGGACGTACGCGAGGAGGGCGGCATGGTACTCTGCGAAGCCGGTCGGCTGCGCGGGAGCGAGATCGTGCTGGATTTCCCCTCCGTCGGCGCGACGGAGAACATCATGATGGCAGCGACCCTCGCCGAGGGCGAGACCACTATCCACAACGCCGCGCGCGAGCCGGAGGTGCGAGACCTGGCCCATTTTCTCAGCGCCATGGGAGCGCGCGTGGACGGCGCGGGAAGCGGAAGGATCGCCATCCGCGGGGTGAAACGGCTGCGCGGGGTCGCCTATCGCCCCATGCCGGACCGCATCGAGGCCGGCACCCTCCTGGCGGCCGCGGCGGCGACGGGCGGAGAGATCGCGCTTTCCGGCGCGAGGCCGGGCGATCTGCGGGCCGTCCTGGAAAAGCTACGGGAGACGGGGTGCCGCGTGGAGACGGAGGGGGAGCGGATCCTGCTTCGCGCCGCGCGCGAA
>CACZOT010000351.1 GCA_902782795.1 uncultured Eubacteriales bacterium
CGAGCCCCAGCGAGCGGAGCGCGAGCATGAGCCGCTGGGTGGAGCGCACGTCCGCGCCGGAGGCGAAATCCGTACCGCTGGGATGATTGTGCACGAACACGAACGCTGCGCCGCCGGAAGCGAGCGCGGCCTCTACGGTCACGCGGCAGTAGAAGGGCGTCTCGTCGATGGTGCCGCTGGCGACGCGATCCACGCGCAGGGGCGAACCGTCTTCGCGCAGAGCGAGCAGGCAGCAGCTTTCGTAGCTCTCGCCGAGATACATAGCCCGCAGAAGTTCGGCGGCCTGGCGCATCGTCACGATCGGCCCGGAGGTGAAGCTGCGCTCCTTCTGCCGCACGCGCGCCAGATCCGGCACGAGAGAGAGCATCAGCGCCAGGGAAGCAGGCAGGCCGCCCAGATCGCGCAGTTCCCGTTCGCCCGCCTCGAGGGCCGCGGCAGGGGAAGCGAACGCCTCCACGAGGCGATCGACGTCCGCCGCGGCGTCCCGCTTGGGCGCTGCCGCGGAGATGGCGGCGCGAAGCTCCTCGCGGGCATCGGCGGCGCTAGTGAGTCGAGCGGGCTCCCGCAGGATGTCTTCGGCGGTCATGCGCCCAAGAACCGCTCGCGCAGGCGACGGTCGATGGCGCGCAGGCCTTCCTCGTCGCGGATACGGTCGCGCATGTACCAGCCGTCCAGCTCTTCGCTGTAGTCCATGAGCGCGGCGGCGGTGATGGAATAGCCGTTCTTCTCCGGGTACAGCTCCAGCGAAACGACGGGCTCGGGCTCGTACAGATCGACGGTGAAGGAGCCGTCGCCGCCCTCCTCGCAATCCTCGTCGCGGCGCAAGGCGTCCACCAGGCGCTCGAGCTCTTCCTTGGTCATGGCAAATTTCATGGGGCATCCCCTCCCTTTTCTCCTATTGTACTGCGTTTGACGAAGCCGCGCAAGGGTTTGACAGGAGGCCGCCCAGCCCGTATAATAGATAGGAAACCATGCCTCGCCCACGCGCGAAAGGAGATTGGACGGATGAAAAAGATCATCGCGATAGCGCTGCTGCTGGCCATTTGCCTCTGCAGCGGCTGCGCCAAGAAGACCCAGGAGGAGATCCCCAACCCGATCGTCACCATCACCATGGAATCCGGCGATACGATCAAGCTGGAGCTGTACCCGAACATCGCCCCGAACACGGTGGCCAACTTCGTGACGCTGGCGCAGTCCGGATTCTATGACGGGCTGATCTTCCACCGCGTCATCGCCGGCTTTATGATTCAGGGCGGCGATCCGGACGGCGTCGGCACCGGCGGCCCGGGCTACCGCATCAAGGGCGAATTCACCAGCAACGGCTTCAAGAACGATCTCAAGCATACGCGCGGCGTCATCTCCATGGCGCGCTCGCAGGACCCCAACAGCGCGGGCAGCCAGTTCTTCATCATGCACGCGGACGCGCCGCATCTGGACGGCCAGTACGCCGCCTTCGGCAAGGTCATGGACGCCGAGAGCCTCATGACGGTGGACAAGATCGCCGCCACGCCCACGGACGCCAACGACAAGCCGCTCATCGAGCAGCGCATCGCGAGCGTGACGGTCGATACCCAGGGCTACACCTACACGGTCGTGAAAAAGTAGGGAGGGCCGGCGGCCGCGGACAGAAGTCTCGCGGCCGGCTGCCTGGGCTCCTTTGGACGCAGGACAGCGGCCCTTTCGAGCATTTATGAATCAGCAGGAGGAACGAGCAATGAGCAATCCCATCGTGACCATCGAAATGGAAGACGGCGGCGTCATCAAGGCCGAGCTCTACCCCGAGATTGCCCCGAACACCGTAGCCAGCTTCGTGAGCCTCGTCGAGAAGGGCTTCTACGACGGGCTGATCTTCCACCGCGTCATCCCGGGCTTCATGATCCAGGGCGGAGACCCGACCGGCACCGGCATGGGCGGCCCGGGCTATTCCATCAAGGGCGAGTTCGCGGCCAACGGCTTCCGCAACGACCTCCGCCACACCCGCGGCGTGCTCTCCATGGCGCGCGCCTACAACCCCAACAGCGCGGGCAGCCAGTTCTTCATCATGCATGCGGACGCGCCGCATCTGGACGGCCAGTACGCCGCCTTCGGCAAGGTGACCGAGGGCCTGGAGACCGTCGACGCCATCGCCGGCACCCGGACTGGCGCGCAGGACCGCCCGGTCAGCGAGCAGCGCATGAAGAAGGTCACCGTCGAGACCTTCGGCCAGAAGTATACGCCCGCGGTGATCGCCGAGAGGTAAAGGCCTGGTCGGCGCGAGGGCTCCCCGCGGAAGGGCCTTATTGGATAGTAAAGGGCATCCGGACTCTGTTCTGAGAATCCGGACGCCCTTTTTTCTGACCTTAATGGAAGGGGCCAGGGGGAAACATTCCCCCTGGGGTGAGGGGTGGAGCCCCTCAACAGATCAGGCCTTGACCTTCTTGAGCTTGACGAAGCGCGGCAGGCCGTCCTCGTACTTGAGATCGGTCTGACCCTGGATGAGGGGCAGCGCGTAGTCGATGAAGCCCTGGTTGACGCCGTCGCCGGTCTCGTTGATCCACTCGAGCGGGACCTTCTTCTCGGTGTTGGCGACGATGGTGAGGTCGAACAGCTTGATGTTGCAGACGTAGTTGCCGTTGGCGTCCGTGCCGCGCTCGAAGCCGACCATCTTATCGGTGATGCCGGCGACGGCGTTCTCGACGGCGGCCTTACCGGCGGAGAAGCTCTCCTCGATATCGGTCTTGCTGGCGCAGTGGGCGGCGCAGCGCTGCAGGAGGCTCAGCTCGATGCCGCGGACCTTGGCGCCGGTCTGCTCTTTGATGTAGTTGGCCAGGAACGCCGCGGTGCCGCCCAGCTGGGAGTGGCCGAAGGAATCCTTGGCGAGGTTCTTGGAGGCGTACTCGGCGATGAAGGTGCCGTCCTTGTCGTGGATGCCCTCGGAGACGACCACGAGGCACTTCTTCTGGGCCTCGTAGATCTTCTTGACGGAGGCGGTGAACTTGTCCAGATCGAAATCGACCTCGGGCAGGTAGATGAGATCCGGGCCGTTGCCCTTGACGCCCGCGAGGGCGGCGGCGGCGGTCAGCCAGCCGGCGTGGCGGCCCATGCACTCCACGATGGTGATCATGCCGGTGTCGTACACGCGGGAATCGTGGTACACTTCCATGACGGAGGTGGCGATGTACTTGGCCGCGGAAGCGAAGCCGGGGCAGTGGTCCGTGCCGGCCAGGTCGTTATCGATGGTCTTCGGGATGCCCATGCAGCGGCACTCGTAGCCGTTGCGCAGCATGAACTTGGAGATCTTGTTGCAGGTATCCATGGAATCGTTGCCGCCGTTGTAGAAGAAGTAACGCACGTCGTACTTCTTGAAGATCTCGAGGATGCGCAGGTAATCCGTCTCGTCCTCGTCCGGATCCTTCAGCTTATAGCGGCAGGAGCCCAGGGCGGAGGAGGGCGTGTGCATCATGAGAGCCAGCTCTTCCGGGTCTTCCTTGCTCATATCGATCAGGTCGTCGTCCAGAACGCCCTTGATGCCGTGCAGAGCGCCCAGCACGCGGGTGATCGTGTTGGATTCCAGAGCAGTCTTGATCGCGCCGTACGCGCTCGCGTTGATGACAGAACTCGGGCCGCCGGACTGGCCGATGATGCATGCGCCTTTCAGTTCGCTCATTGCTAATCTTCCACCTTTCCATTTTTCCAGGGGTTTTTACCCGCAAATTATAGCATAACCGGGTGGAGTCTTGCAAGTGCCCAGGGGGCAGCGCGGGGCTCCTTTTGCCGTAGGCCTCACCAGCGGTCCTGGCCGCAGCGCTCGCGGTATTCGGCGGCGAAATCGCCCAGGCGGTCCTCCTCGATGGCTGTGCGGATCTCGCCCATGAGGCGGTTGAGGAAGCGGATATTGTGCAGGGAGATGAGCCGCAGGCCGAAGATCTCGTCCGCCTTGACGAGATGACGGATATACGCGCGGGTGAAGTGGGTGCAGGCGTAGCAATCGCAGCCTTCCTCGAGGGGCGTGAAATCGCGCGCGTACTTGGCGTTGCGCACCACGAGCCGGCCGTTGTGGGTGAGCGCGGTGCCGTTGCGGGCCACGCGCGTGGCGAGCACGCAATCGAACATATCCACGCCGCGGACGCTCCCTTCGATGAGGCAATCCGGCGAGCCGACGCCCATGAGGTAGCGCGGCTTGTTCTCCGGAAGCTCCGGGCAGACGATCTCCAGCATGTCGTACATGATGTTCTTCGGCTCGCCCACAGAGAGCCCGCCGATGCCGTAGCCCGGCGCGTCCAGCTTGGCCATCTCCTGGGCGCACTGGCGGCGCAGATCGCCGTAGAACGCGCCCTGGACGATCGGGAAGAGGACCTGGTCCTCTCCCACGCCCGCCTCGCGGCAGCGATCTAGCCAGCGCAGCGTGCGGTACATGGCGGCCTCGGCGCGCTTCTCATCGCAGGGCCAGGGGGAGCATTCGTCGAACTGCATGACGATATCGCTGCCCAGCGCCCGCTGGATGGCCATGGACTCCTCCGGGCCCATGAAGAGCTTGGAACCGTCCAGGTGGGAGCGGAACTCCACGCCGCGTTCCGTGACCTTGCGCAGCTCCGAAAGGGAGAAGACATGGAACCCGCCGCTGTCGGTGAGGATGGGGCCGTCCCAATCCATGAAGCGGTGCAGGCCGCCGGCCTCTCGGACGATATCCTCGCCCGGGCGCAGGTGGAGGTGGTACGTGTTGCCGAGGATGACCTGGGAGCCCGTCTCGTGCAGCTCCACGGGAGAGAGCGTCTTCACCGTGGCCTGTGTGCCGACGGGCATGTACACCGGCGTCTCCACGACGCCGTGCGGCGTGGTCAGCCGCCCGCGGCGCGCGCCGGTCTGCTTGCAGACATGGAGCACTTCGAACTTGAACACAACGCTATTTCCTTTCTATGGGAGGATCGAACGAACCCGCGCGGAGGGAACGCCCCCCGCGCTTATTCTTCCACCTTGGTGGTGCGGTCGATATGGCGAATGCACAAAACGGACACCACCATCACCGCAGCCGTCAGCAGCACCAGCAGCTGCTTGCCCGTCAGCGGCATGCCGAGCAGGCTCGACTCGAAATCCCCCAGCCGCGTGACGAACGTGCGCCCGATGAACACGCCGATGAACACCGCCAGGTTCGCGACCGCCGAATAGAAGCCGATGAAGGCCGTTTGGCTGCGCTTGGGGATGTTCACATAGGGGATGCAGGTGAAGCTCAGGTTGATGCCGATGGCGGTCACGTAGGCGTACAACAGCGCGATCGGGTAGAGCCAGACGGTCGCCTTGGTGACGAAGCTCAGCATCACGTAATGCAGCAGATACAGGCCCATGGCGATGTAGAGCATCTTGAACCAGCTCAGGTTCCACTTGCGGCCCAGGCGGCTCCATACGGGCGTGAGCAGCAGCACCACCGGCACGTTCAGCATGCTGCAGAGCATGATGAAGGAGTAGTTCACCTGCACGGTCTGGAGCAGGTACACCGTGTAGTACGAGCCGGGGATGTTCGCCGCCACGTTCCACAGGAACGTCACCGCCACGGTGCGCATGTAGGTCTTCTCGCGAATCGGCGCGACGACCAGGTCCTTGACGGTGAACTTGGCGCCGTCGCCAGGGTAGGGGTATTCGCGGATGCGGGAATAGCTGATGGTATCCACGACCACCAGGGCCACGCAGAACAGGCGCAGGGCGAGCAGGCCCCAGTATTCATGCCCGTGCGCGGCGAAGGCGTCCACCACCGCGCTGCCCGCCAGGTTGAACACCGCCACCACCGCGCCGACCGTCATGGTGATGACGGTGAAGAACGAGCCGCGCACGTTCGGCGGGATGGATTGGATGTGCCAGACGGACATGCCCGGGTTCGTGAAGGCGTTGAGCACGTTGACGATCAGCACCGTGCCCGCCACCAGCGTCAGGCGCGCCTGCTGGCCGATCGGGAACAGGGGGATGAGCCCGAGGAAGAGCACGTTGAAGAACATGATCGCCGAGCGCAGGCCGATCAGCAGGCCCTTGCGCCTGGGGAAGCGCTCCAGCAGCAGCGGCGCGAAGGCCTGCAGCATGTTGGCGCCGCTGGAGATCATGCTCATGGCGCCGATGAAGGCGTCGTCGGCGTGCAAAAGCAGGAGCAGCCCCGTGTAGAACGTGCCGCCGATCAGGTTCGCCACCACGTTGGCTTCGTAGTTGTAGCCCAGAAGGCGCATGCGGTCCCGGGACTGCGCGTCTCCGGAGACGTACCAGCCCTCCGTGACCAACGCGCCCAGCTTGCGGCCCGCTGCCTTGGGATCCGGATGCGTGAGCGCCGCTTTCGCCCGCGCTGCCCATTCCTTGGAGATCTTCACTTGGTTTGTCCTCCTTTGCAGGGGGATGAACTGACCGGGTGGGGGCGGAGCCCCCTGAAGCGATTTCCTACCCGACGACTTCCCGCACGCGGGCGATGAACGTCTCCACGTCCTCGGCGCGGGTGGCCCAGCTGGTGCAGAAGCGCACGGCGGTGCGCCCTTCGTCGATCTTCTGGATCGTGGAGAAGGAGAACTCGGCGCGCAGGATATCCAGCGCGGCGTTGGGCAGGATGGGGAACTGCTGGTTGGTGGGGCTTTCCATGAGCATGGGCACGCCCATTTCGGCGAAGGCGCCGCGCAGGCGCATGGCCAGGCGCACGGCCTCCTTCGCGAGGTCGAAATACAGCCCGTCGCGGAGCATCTCCTCGAACTGCACGCCCAGGAGCCAGCCCTTGGCGAGCATGCCGCCCGCCCTCTTCATCATGTTGCGGAAGCCTCGTGCCAGGGAGGCGTCGCGGAAGACGACCGCCTCGCCCATGAGCAGGCCCTGCTTGGTGCCGCCGATGTAGAAGACGTCGCACACGCGGGCCAGGAAGGGCAGGTCGAGATCGTTTTCCGGCGAGGCGAGTCCGTAGCCCAGTCGCGCGCCGTCCAGGAAGAGGACGAGCTTCCAGCGGTCGCAGACCGCGCGCAGGGCCTCGAGCTCCGCGCGGGAATAGATGGTGCCGAATTCCGAGGGGTTGGAAATGTACACCGCCGCGGGCATGACCATGTGCTCGGCGGTCTCGTCTGCGAAATAGCCGGAGCAGAAGGCGTCCACCGTCTCGGCGGTGAGCTTGCCGTTCACGCCCGGCAGGGCCAGGACCTTGTGCCCGGTCGCTTCCACCGCGCCGGACTCGTGCACGGCGATGTGGCCCGTCTCGGCGCTGACCACGCCCTGATAGGGCTTGAGGAGCGCGGAGAGGATGGTCGCGTTGGCCTGCGTGCCGCCGACCAGGAACTGCACCTCCGCCTCGGGCGCCTCGCACAGGCCGCGGATGATCGCCCTGGCGGCCTCGCAGTGCCGGTCGACGCCGTAACCGTCGTTTTGCTCGAAGTTCGTTTCGGAGATCTTCGCCAGGACGCGCGGATGCGCGCCTTCGGAATAATCGTTGTTGAAGCGGATCATTTTCTACGGCCCCTTTGCTTTCTGGGTTTATGGCAAGAGCAGCATCGCGTCCCCGAAGGAGAAGAAGCGGTAGCGCATCTCCACGGCGGTTTTGTAGGCCTCCAGGATGCGCTCGCGCCCGGCGAAGGCGGAAACGAGCATCACCAGCGTGGATTCCGGCAGGTGGAAATTGGTGATGATGCCGTCCAGGGCGCGGAAGCGGTAGCCGGGCTTGATGAAGATCTCCGTCCAGCCGCTCTTGGCGCGGACTTCCCCATCCTCCCAGGCGGATTCGAGCGTACGCACGCTGGTGGTGCCCACGGCGAACACGCGCCCGCCCCGCTCGCGAGCGGCTTTGATGCGCGCCGCGGAATCCTCCGGCACCTGGAAGAACTCGCTGTGCATCTGGTGGTCCTCCACGTTTTCCGCCTTCACGGGCCGGAAGGTGCCCAGGCCCACGTGCAGCAGCACCGGGATCACGTCCACGCCCATATCGCGGATCTTCGCCAGCAGCTCGGGCGTGAAGTGGAGCCCGGCCGTAGGCGCGGCGGCGGAGCCGTCCTCTTTGGCGTAGACGGTCTGGTAGCGCTCGCGGTCCTGGAGCTTTTCGTGGATGTAAGGCGGCAGGGGCATCTCGCCCAGACGGTCCAGGACTTCCTCGAAGGAGCCCTGGTCCCAGGAAAACTCCACCACGCGGCCGCCAGCGTCTGTGGAGGAGAGGATCTTCGCGCGCAGCTCTCCCCCGCCGAAGGTGACGACTGTACCCTCGCGCAGCTTTTTGCCGGGCCGGACGAGGGTCTCCCAATGGGTGAGGTCGATCCGCTTGAGCAGGAGCACCTCGCTTGCGCCGCCGCTCTCCCGTTCGCCCAGCAGCCGCGCGGGCAGCACGCGGGTGATGTTGATCACCAGGGCGTCGCCGGGCCGGAGATACTCCGGGAGATCCGAAAAATGCCGGTGCTCGAACGCGCCTTCGCGCGGGAGTACGAACAGGCGGCTGGAATCGCGCGGCTCCACGGGGGTCTGCGCGATGAGCTCCTCGGGGAGATCGTACCAGAAATCGCTGGTCTTCATGGGTGGAGAGGGTCCTTTCTGCGGGAATCGCTGGAGATGATGGAATAGACGGCCAGATCGATATACCCGCCGTCGGAATTGAGCCC
>CACZOT010000352.1 GCA_902782795.1 uncultured Eubacteriales bacterium
ACGCGGGCCGGTCTCCTTCGGAACCGGCTACCGCTAGTCGGGCCTTTCAGGCCCTCCCTCTGCAGGTCCAGGGGCAGAGCCCCTGGCAGAACCTCAAAAAGGACAGAGCCCCGCCAAGACGAACTTACCCCACCGTGACCGTGTATTCGCCCGTCGCGAAATCGGCTTCGAGCGCGGCGAAGGCGCCCGCGTACCGCCAGGTGATGGAGAGGCGGCTGCCGGAGGCGGAGACGTCGATCGCGGCCTCAGGGTGGAACGCGGGGCAGGAGGAGCGCAGGCGCAGGAGCTCCAGCTGCTTTTGCACGACAGGCCGCTTGAGCCCGGCCTCGATATCGGCTTGGCTGAGGTTGGTACGGTTGATCTCCTTGTGGCCGCCGGCCCCGGCGCGCGCCATGGCGGCGATATCGTTTTTGCCGGCGAAGAGGTCCAGATACCACACCTGGGGCTTGCCGGGCATGAACATCTGCACGGCGCGGGCGAGCAGGAGGCGCTTTTCGTCCTCGCCCAGAGCGCTGAAATAGGTGGCGTTGACCTGGTAATAGATGTTCTTCGCGCCGTGGAGGTCCTTGACGAACCCGCCGCGGGCGACGAGCGCGGCGATGAGCGCCTCGATGCGCTCGTCCGGCACGAGTCCCTTGAGATCGAGCACGGGGATGCCGTCGTGGCAGCCAAGCATGTTCACCGTGCGCATGCCGCTCTGGACGATCTCTTCGGCCCAGCGGCCCAGGAGCGCGGCGTCCCGCCGCTCGAAGGCGTCCAGGATCAGGCCTGGCAGAAAGAAATCGTAGACCATATAGCCCTTCTCGGCGATGCGGCGGTAGACGCCCTCGGCGTAGCTGGCGTGGATCTCCGGCAAGAGCGCGAGACCGAGCGGCGCGGCCAGGGCGTTCACGCGGTCGAGCAGCTCCCAGGTGCCGGGCTCGTTGAGGAAATTGCGCGCGCCGGGCTCCTTGGGGGCGTAGGCGAAGGCGTCCAGACGGACGATCTTCGCGCCGTATCCGGCCAGGGCGCGCAGGGTCTGCCCGTAGAATTCCCAGACCTTGGGCGAGCGGATGTTCAGATCCATCTGGCCGAGGTAATGGCGGCGGCCCTGTTCGTCCACGTCCACCTGCTGGTAGAAGGTGTTCCAATAGGGCACGCGGCGGCCGTCCGGGAACTCCACCATGAGGATGGGCAGGCCGGGTTTGCGGAAGAACATCTCCCTGAGGAGCGCGGCGTCGGGCTGGATGTAGCCCTCTTCGGTCATCTCGCCGCGGCCCTGCCAGAAGGCGTTCCAATCGATGAAGAAATCCCGGTAGGGGGATTGTTCGCCGTTTTGCAGGAGGTCCTGAAACTGGGGCGACTGCACGGAGGCGTGGTTGAGGATGAAATCCAGCTTGAGGTCGACGCCCAGATCCTGGAGGGCGGCGAGATCCTCGCGGCGGGCGAGGCGCTCCTCAAGGCCGTAATCGATCACGGAGAAGCCGCGGTCCAGATCGGAATGGTAGAGGCTGGGCAGGATGTAAAACGAAGAGAAGGCCCCGCGCGTCTCCGGCAGAGAGAGGAAGCGGACGGCCCCGGAGAGGGCCCCGCCCAGGCTGTCCGGGTAGGCGTTGAGCATCGCGCCGTAGCGGTTTTGCGGATCCATGCGCAATCCCTCCCCCTCAGCGCCCGGCGTCCATGCGCAGGCGGTATTCCTCGTGCGTGAGCAGCTGGCAGTCCTTGGAGACGATGATCTTCGCCGCCCCGGCGCGCGCCTCCAGCTTGGCCTGCTCGAGCTCGAGCACCATGGTGATGAAGGCCGTGTCGGCGTTGGCGTCGCGCCCGCGGGCCAGGCGGTAGGCGCGCGTCTCGGCGGGCGTGCTGGCCAGAAGGATGGGAATGTCCACTCCGGCGAAGAGGCCGCTGTTGCCGTGGGTCCATTCGAGGATGAGCACGCTGGTCGCGGAGAAGTCCTTGCGCTCGTACCAGAGGTCCTCCGGCGAGCGGCCCAGACGGCGCAGCCAGATGTGCTCCGCGCCTTTGCGGAAGCGGCGCAGGACGTCCTCGAGCTGGGCGTATTCCTGTTCCTTATCCGTGCCCAGATACCCGGAGAGGGCCTCCCGACCGGCGCGCTGATAGACCGCCAGCCAGGGCGCGTCCGCGCAGGCGGCGGGGTCGCTGTCCCGATCGGAAAGCTGCAGCGCGCGCAGCGCATGGGCGCGGTCCGGGGCGTATTGCCCCGCGTCCAGGAGGCCGCGCACACCGCCCGCGCGGAAGATGCGGGCGCGCTCGGCGTCGTTCTCGGCGGGGATGCGGCAGGGGTAATTGTCGCCGGAGAGGGTGTAAGCGCCCACGCCCAGCTCGTTCAGATACCACGTCAGGAGAGCCGAAACGCAGGTCTTGCCCACGCCGCTCCCGCCCGTGACCGCGACCACCGCCCGCCGCGCCGGGCTTTCCAGGACCGCTTCGGCCAGAAGCGGCAGGAGGGCGCGGAAGGTCACGCCCGCCTTTTCCACGGCCTGCGGGCCGATCCAGACCTTGTCGCCGGGCATGTCGCCCTGGGGGATCTCTCCGGTCAGCTCCGGCGCCTGCCAGGAGCGCGAGGCCGCTGTCAGCCGCGAATAAACGTCGTCCGCCATGCGTCATCCTCCTCTTGCGGATGGTTTTCTGAAGGCATTATACACCGCCGCGCGAAGGGGCGTCAATTCGGCGGAGAAGGACTCCGCTCGGGGCTTTCTTCGCGGCGAAACAAAGGAAAAGGCCCCGGCGTCCCTTTGGAAGGACGCCGGGGCCCCTTGGTTCGCGTGACCCGCGAGGTTTGCGTTACTCGCCGTCGGGCTCCTCGGCGGAGGGTTCCTCGGCGGACGGCTGATCCTCGACGGGCGCCTCCTCCGCGGGGACCGCGGCGGGAGCGGCCACAGCTGCGCGGCCGCCCGCGAAGCCGGCGAGGAGGCTGGCCAGGTCGATGCCGGTGGATTCGCGCAGGGCTTCGACCACCTGGTTGGAGCTGCTCATGACGTCGCGCACGAGCTTGGCGGAGTTGCCCTCGCCGTACATGACGATCTTGTCGGTCTGCGCCAGGGGCAGCGCGGCGTTCTTGACGACCTCGGGCAGGGCCGCGAGGTACATATCGATGATGGACGCTTCGCCCATGCGCTTCTGGGCTTCGGCCTTCTTCTCGATGGCTTCGGCCTCGGCCAGACCGCGGGCGCGGATGCCTTCGGCTTCCTGCTCCATGGCGTAACGCTGTGCGTCCGCCTGGGCCTTGCGGGCCAGGGCGGCCTGCTCGGCCTCGTACTTCTGGGCGTCCGCCTCCCTCTGGCGGCGGATGAGCTCGGCCTCGGCCTCCTGCTGCGCCTTGTACTTCTCGGCGTCGGCTGCCTTGCGTACCTCGGCGTCCAAGCGGCGCTCGCGCAGGGCGATCTCCTTCTCGGCCAGCTCGGCCTGCTTCTCGCGCTGGGCGATATCGGCGTTGGCGCGGGTGACCTCGATGGTCTTGCGCTGAGACTCCTGCTGGATGGAGTAGGCGGCGTCGGCCTCGGCCTTCTTGGTATCGGCGCGGACCTGCATCTCGGCCTGCTGCACGGAGAGCTCGGCGTTCTGCTCGGCGATCTTCTTCTCCGCGTCCACCTTGACGGCGTTGGCCTCCTGCTGCGCCTGCGAGGTGGCGATGGCGATATCGCGCTGGGCGTTGGCCTTGGCGATCTGCGCGTTCTTGCGGATCTGCTCGACGTTGTCGATACCCATGTTCTCGATGGTGCCGGCGTTGTCGCGGAAGTTCTGGATGTTGAAGTTCACGACCTCCATGCCCAGCTTCTGCATATCGGGCACCACGTTTTCGGTGATCTTCTTGGC
>CACZOT010000353.1 GCA_902782795.1 uncultured Eubacteriales bacterium
CTTCGAGATCGCGGTCCGGGAGGCACAGCCCAAGTCCATCATGACCTCCTACAACCTGATCAACGGAGAGCATACCGCCAACAGTTACGACCTGATCAACGCCATCGCCCGCGACGAATGGGGATTTGCGGGCATCGTGATGACCGATTGGGGCACCACCGGCGGCATGAACTTCGGCGGCGTGCCGTTCAAGTACGGCAACTCTTTCGCCTCCGGATGCGTCAAGGCCGGCAACGACCTGACCATGCCGGGCAGCGAGGCCGACGTCAACGACATCCTCGACGCCCTGGGCAAAAAAGAGGGCGAGGTCCCCTACCCGCTGACCCTGGGCGAACTGCAGGCCTGCGCCAAGCGCATCCTGAACGTGATCCTCCAGATGCAGAGGGATTGATTCCCGCGCGGGGAGCGCTCTGCTCCCTCCTGAGCGGCGGATCGGACGGGCCGCGCGCCTCGCGTGACCGCCCTCCGCAGCAACACACCGCAATCCATGGGGCCGTCTCACTTATCCAGGTGAGGCGGCCCCATCGGCGTCCTTCGGCAAACCCACGGGCCATCGCCCTCGCCTTTCTCCCCATCTCCTCCTGCGCCGGCGAGCATTTGCCCGGATTTGCGCCGCGTGGAAAGGAGATCGGGGACAAACGGCGGGAAAAGGAAAGAACCGCCATGGAAATGGAAGACGCGCGGTCGCTGGCGCCATCAACGAAGGGCAGGATCACATCCCCGGCCGCGTTTTATTGTTCGCACGTGCCAATGATACCCTCATCTTCTCTGGTTCGCGGCCTCGGCCGGATCGGCATGGCGTCGACGATCTGTTCGCCCGTGAAGGGATGCTCGCCGCTCAGTTCGGCCGCAAGCCCGGGACCAAAAGGCCGATCGCGACCCGCGCTGGAGATCGGGCAAGTATCTCGACGCGCCGCTTTGGGCCAGCGAACTGTACAACGAGGGCTTGAGGACGGGCGAAGTCTTCTTCCGGGACGACAACCAGCGCCGCGAGAACAACGCAAGGAGCAGCGCGTTCGCCGGTGCAGGCTGAACGAGTTTCCACGGCAATTCTCCGCGCCCTTTCCCGTTTGGAGGACGGCCCTGTGGCGGCCGCGGCTGATCTGGTGTATAATTGAGGAGTAAGAATGCGCTGATCGAGGTCGTAATCGCTTCCCGCTCTCGGGCCGCATATCTCCGGGAACAAGGCCCGTGACACAGCCGATCGACGCGGCGTTGTAAGCGCTCAGTTCTTTCCGCCGCGTGCGGAAAGCGGAGATGGACCATTCCTTTCAGGCGAAAGCACAGTAGTCGCCAGCGCGGCTGCAGGTTCTCGCTCAAGGTCGGCTGCGAGGAGAGCGGGCAATTCTCCCGGGACAATAAGCGGTTTATGGCAAGAGCCCAGGGGGGCGACAGAAGCACGGATCCCCCTGCGTAAAGAGACCTGCGGCGGGATACAGCGCAACGCCAGGGCCTGTTCGCGCGGGCGATCTGAAGCGGATCCATGCGGGCCCGTCCCACGACGCGGCCCAGTGGTTATTGCCGTGACAAGAATAATTTGACAAGGATCAGGAGGACAATATGGAGCAGGCGTTCAACCCCTATCTCCCCCTGTGGGAATACGTTCCCGACGGCGAACCCCATGTGTTCGGAGACCGCGTGTATATCTACGGCTCTCACGACCGCGCCAACGGAAAAGCCTACTGCGAGCAGCACTATCAGGTTTGGTCTGCCCCGGTGGACGATCTGCGCAACTGGCGCAACGAGGGCGTGAGCTATCTGCGCACGCAGGATCCCTCCAACGCCGAAGATACCCTGCAGCTCTGTGCGCCGGACGTGACGCGCGGGCCGGACGGCAGATACTATCTGTTCTACTGCTTTTCCTTCTATCCTGAGATCGGCGTGGCGGTCAGCGACAATCCCGCAGGCCCGTTCTCTTTTTACGGCCACGTGCACTACCCGCCTGAGATCTTGGGCGGCAAGACCGTGCAGGAGGGCATGGTGTTCGACCCCGCGGTCCTGACGGACGACGACGGGCGCGTCTATCTCTACTATGGGTTCGCTCCCGCCTGCGAGAAGGAGATGCTCCTCCCAAAGCTTTCGGAGGAGGAGATCGCCGCCATGCCGGAGGACAGGCAGCGGGCCGTCTGGGGGATGCTCGCGATGAAGTTCGGCGAGGACTCCATGGTCGTGGAATTGGAGCCGGACATGCTGACGGCCAGGGAGATGCCTCGCCCTCTCATTCCCGGCGGGCACCACACCGTGGGCACCGGCTTTGAGGGGCACGGCTTTTTTGAGGCCTCCTCCATCCGCAAGATCCGCGGGAAATACTACTTCGTCTACTCCAGCCACAAGAGCCACGAGCTCTGCTACGCCGTCAGCGACCGGCCGGACGGCGGCTTTCGCTATGGCGGCATCCTGGTCTCCAACGGCGATATCGGCCTGAATGGCCGAACGGAGCCCGTCTACCCTCTGGGCAACAACCACGGCGGCCTGGTGGAGATCGGCGACGCGCTCTATATCTTCTACCACCGCCAGACGAACGGCACGGAGTTTTCCCGCCAGGGCTGCGCCGAGAGGGTCGCTCTTCTGCCGGACGGCGGCATCCCCCAGGCCGAGATCACCAGCTGCGGCCTCAACGGCGGGGCGCTCGCGGCCTCCGGCGTCTATCCCGCCGCCATCGCCTGCCGTCTCACCGACCCGACGGTGAAAAACCGCATCGATTACGCCGACCCGGCCATGAAAGGGCAGATCTGCGTCACCGAGCGGGAGAACCGGATCTATGTGACCAACATCAAAGACCGCGCGGTCGTCGGGTACAAATACTTCCGCTTCTCCGGGCCGGCCCATCTGGCCTTGGAGCTGCGAGGCAGCTTTCGCGGGAGCGTAACGGTATCGCACCGCGAAGACGCCTCCCGACCGATCGGCGCTCTGACGCTGGACCTGGCCTCCCCGGCCTGGCGGCTCCTTTCCGCCGCGATATCCCCGGATGAGGGCGACCAGGCGCTGTATCTGCGTTTTTCCGGCGAAGGCGCGCTGGAGATGAAGTCCTTTGCCTTCCTGTCGTAACAGGGAGGTCGGCGTACGATCCCTCTCCCCCGCGGTTTTCCGTTCGCCGTCCGTCACGAAGGCTTCCCGGGCAAAAGACGAGAGGACGCCCGGTTGGATGGGCTGACAGAAAGCGGGTACAAAAAGACAGCCGACCGCCCGCGCGGGAGCGCGGACGGTCGGCTTGTTTTTCGCGAGGAAGGGCTCAGGCCTTGAGCACTTTCACGTCGTAGGGCTTGAGAGCGACGACGCCGGAGAGCTTCTCGCCGGTGAGAAGATCGACCATGGGCTCTTCGAGGGTGAAGCGGGCCTCTTTTGCGGCGCGCTCGATGAGGATGAGGCCGTGTCCGGCTTCGCCTTCGCGGCGGGAGACCATGACCTCGCCTTCGACCTCGGGCAGACCTTCCACGAAGGTGCGGATGATGCGGCGCATATCGGCCTCGGCGGGGATGGTGCCCAGCAGGACGACGCGGCCCTTGCCGACCTTCTTGCAGGTGAGGATGGCCTTGCCGACGAGCGCGCTGTGGCCCGCGGTCACGCGCGCGAGGGCGTCCTCGCCGGGCTCGTCCAGCATCTCGAACCAGGTATCGCCGGTAAAGGGCGTGCCGTCGTCCCACTGGGCCTGGATGCGGCCCTCGCGGTCCGGCGCGTTGTACTGCCATGCCACGCCCGCGAGCTCCTCCAGGATACCGTAGCCGCGGTCGCGCCAGCGGGCGCCGTCGCTGTTGCGCACGTCGCTGAGCGGCCCGACGATCCAGGTGCCGCCGTTTTTCACCCAATCGGCGACGCGGGCGGACAGGTCGCCCTCCTCCAGGGTCATCATGAGCGGGGAGAAGAGCACGCGGTACCTGGAAAGATCCTCCCTGGCGTCGATGACGTCCGGGCGCAGGCCGGCGTCGATGAGGGGCTTATAGAAGGCGCGGTGGATGGTGGGCATATACTGCAGCCCCTGCACCACGGGCTGCGTGGCCATCATGTTCCAGTTGAGAGAGGTGAAGTGCAGCGCCACGTCGGTGACGACGCGCGTTCCGTTGAGGAACGGCGCGGCCTTCTCATAGCCCCGGGCCACCTCGCGGACCTCGCCGGTGGTGTGCATCTCGCGGCCGGAGGAATCGAGCACAGATCCGTGCATGAGCTCATGGCCAGCCCAGTGCGTGCGCCAGAGCCAGTACATGTTCGCCTCGCCGCCCAGGGCGATGGGCAGCCAGCTGTTGGCGCGGCAGAAGCCTTCCGGCTTGATGGACTGCGTGATCTCCACATGGCCGTTCCAGCAGGTGGCGGTCTCCGTGTTCCAGAAGGGTCGGTCCTTGAGGGTGCGCAGGAAATCGAACCAGAGGCCGACCTGCCAGAGGTTCTCCGGCGTGTTGTAATGGTTGAACTGGGCGATATCCA
>CACZOT010000354.1 GCA_902782795.1 uncultured Eubacteriales bacterium
GCGATGACCTTCTGCCGCTTGCCCAACACCTCGATGGCGTTGATGCGGTCCCGCAGGGCGGCGGCCTGCTCGAAGCGCAGCGCGGCGGCCTCCTGTTCCATCTCCTCCCGCATGGCGCGGGTCAGCTGGCGGTAGTGCCCGGAGAGCAGCTGCGTCGCCTGCTCCATGCGGCGCTGATACTCCGCCTCGTCCGGCACGCCGCGGCAAAAGGCGTCGCACCGGCCCATGTGATGGTTCAGGCAGGGGCGTTCCTTGCCGATGTCCCGCGGGAAGACGCGGGAGCAGGTGGGCAGCTTGAACGCGGCGCAGATCGCGTCGATGGCGCTGCGCGTCTCGCTGCGCCCGCCGAAGGGGCCGAAATAGCGCGCGCCGTCGTCCGCCGGCCGGTTGACCATGGAAAAGCGCGGATAGCTCCCCTTCTCCAGGCGCACGAAAGGATAGCCCTTGTCGTCCTTGAGCAGGATGTTGTAGCGGGGCATGTGCTGCTTGATCAGTGAATTCTCCAGGATCAGCGCCTCAAACTCGGTGGAGACGAAGATCGTGTCGAAGTGATCCACCTGCGACACCATGCGCCGCGTCTTTTCGTTGTGCGAGGAGTTTTCCTGGAAGTACTGGCTCACGCGGTTTTTCAGTTTTTTGGCCTTGCCGACGTAGATCACCCTGCCCGTCCGGTCCATCATCAGATAGACCCCGGGCGCCAGCGGCAGATCGTTCGCCTTTTCTCTCAGCTCGTCCCGTGTCAGCTTCCTCACCTCCGGATCGCCGCGGCAATCTGCCGCAACAAGTGAAGGCGGCTTCGCTGTCGCAAAGCCGCCTGAATGATCGTCTGTTTCTTATTCGCCGAAGTTCTCGCTTACCAGCTCGCAGAGCGCGTTGACCGCTTCCTGCTCGTCCACACCGTCCGCCAGCAGCGTGATCTCGGTGCCCTGCACGATACCCAGGGACAGCACACCCAGCAGACTCTTGGCGTTCACGCGGCGCTCGTCCTTTTCCACCCAGATGCCGCTTTTGAACTCATTCGCCTTCTGGATGAAGAAAGTAGCGGGACGGGCATGCAGGCCAACCTCATTATTGATCGTAACGTTTTTGGTATACATATCGAAACTCCTTTTTCAAAGAATCCTCTGGATCAGCTATTTCATATTACACCATTTGCGGTCGTTTCGTCAATGTTCTTTTCTGACAAACTTTCAGCCAAAATGTCAATATATGGTATACCTCACTGGTGAAATTGACCAGTTTTCCCCGCATTATTTCAGCTCGACCACCGTCACGCCGGCTTCGCCCTCGCCGAAGTTGCCCAGACGGAAGCGCCGCACGCTCTTGTTGCGCTTGAGCATCTCGTGCACGGCCTTGCGCAGCGCGCCGGTGCCCTTGCCGTGGATGATCGTCACGGTCTCCAGATGCGCCATCACCGCCGCGTCGATGTAGTTCTCCACCACGCTCTCGGCCTCCAGCGTCTCCATGCCGCGGATGTCCAGCTCCCGCGACGCAGGGGCAACATGCAGCACGCGCGACGCAGCCTTTGGGGTGGATTTGGCATGCAGGATCGCGCGCTCGTCATCCTCGATCAGGCGCACGTCCTTCGCCTTGACCTTCATCTGCAGCGCCCCGGCCCTGAGCTGCAGGGTCTCGCCCTGCACGGCAAGCACCTCCGCCTGCCGGCCGGTGCCGGGGATCTCCACCAGGTCGCCCGCGCGGATCGGGCGGCTGGGCTTGGGGATCGGCTCGCGGGTCTCCTCATGCACGCCGATGGCCTCCCGCGCGTCCTTGAGCGCGTGCATGATCTCCGCGCGCTGGGCGTTGATCTCCTGCGCGTCGATCATCTTCTTCTGCTGCTTGCGCAGCGCGTCCAGCTCGCGGAAGGTCTCGTCCGCGGCGTTTTTCGCGTCCTGCAATATCCGCTTGGCCTCCGCCTCGCCGCGGGAACGGGCGTTCTCCTTGGCGCGCTCCATCTGCGTGCGGAACTCGCGCGCCTTGCGCGCGTCCTCCTCCCGCTGGGCGTACAGGCGGTCGACCTCCTCCTTCTCCTTTTCCAGCTGCTGGCGCTTGCCCTCGAGCTGCGTGAGCACGTCCTCAAAGCGGATGCTCTCGCTGTCCATCTGGGTCTTGGCCGTTTCGATCACGCGCTCGGGAAGTCCCAGGCGCTTGGAGATCGCAAAGGCGTTCGACTTGCCCGGGATGCCGATGAGCAGCTTATAAGTTGGGCAGAGGGTCTCCACATCGAATTCGCAGCTGGCGTTCTCCACGCCGCCTGTCATCATGGCAAAGGTCTTGAGCTCGGCATAGTGCGTGGTGGCGGCGATAATCGCCCCGCGGCGGCGCACATGCTCGATCACCGCGATGGCGAGGGCCGCGCCCTCGGTGGGA
>CACZOT010000355.1 GCA_902782795.1 uncultured Eubacteriales bacterium
GACGCCGTCCCCGTCATGCAGAACGAGGAGCACTGGGTCTGGCGCGCGTCCGAAGGCCGCGCCGTCCCGCCCATCGGCAGCGTGTTCTTCATCATCCCCTGGCACATCTGCCCCGCCGTGGCCCTCTACGACGAGGCCGCCGTGGTCTCGGGCGGAAAGCTCCAGGGCGCCTGGCGCGTCGCCGCCCGCGGGCGGGATTGCCTGGCCTCCTCCCCAAAGAAGCCCTGAGGGCGGGGTGTTGCTTTTCCGCATCGTTAATTGTATAATAAAAAAGAAACAGAGAGGGGGCATCTCATGAAAATCGCCGAAATCGCCAAGCTGCTCGACGCCGAGATCCTCACGGGCGAAGAGCTCTTGGATATGGACATCCTCACCGCCTGCTCCGGAGACATGATGAGCGACGTACTCGCCTTCCCCAAGGAGCACATGGTGCTGCTCACGGGTCTGATGAACCCGCAGGTGATGCGCACGTGCGACATGCTGGACGTGCGCTGCGTCGTTTTCGTGCGCGGCAAGAAGCCCAACGAGGACATCCTCGAGCTTGCCCGCGATTACGAGATCGCCGTGATGACGACCGATTGCGGCCTGTACGTGGCCAGCGGCGTTTTGTACACCAACGGGCTGCACGCCCGCACAAAGGGGCTGTAACATGGCCGTTTTGAAAGAGGTGTTCCCGGTCGCCGCGGAGGATTTCGTCTCCGCCGGAGAGGCCTCGGCGCAGATCAAGCGCCTGTTGAAAAAGCTGGGCGTGGACGGCGGCGTGGTGCGGCGCATCTCCATCGCTTCCTATGAAGCGGAGATCAACCTGGTCATCCATTCGCTGGGAGGGCAAATGGAATTGCAGGTGGACGAGAAGGAGATCGTCCTCATCGTCTCGGACGTCGGCCCGGGCATCCCCAATATCGAACTGGCCATGAGCGAGGGCTACTCAACGGCCAGCGACGACGTGCGCATGATGGGCTTTGGCGCCGGCATGGGCCTGAGCAACATGGCGCGCAATTCCGACGAGTTCAACATCGAATCCCGCGAGGGCTCGGGCACGACCATCCGCATGACGTTCCTGCTTTCCTGAGCCCGCGCCCTTTTCCCGCCGGAAAACCCGGCGGCAAACCCAAGGAGGCGACCCTATGGAACTGTACCGCCATTCCGTCCGCCTGGACAAGGGCAAGTGCGTCGGCTGCACCAACTGCCTCAAGCACTGCCCCACGGAGGCGATCCGCATCCGCGGCGGGCGGGCCATGATCCTCGAGGATCTGTGCATCGACTGCGGCGAGTGCATCCGCGTCTGCCAGCATCACGCCAAAGTGGCCGTGTCCGATCCGCTCTCCGCCATCAACCGCTTCCGCTATAAGATCGCCCTGCCCGCGCCCACGCTCTACGGGCAGTTCAAAAACCTCACCAACGCCTCGAGCGTGCCTTCCGGCCTCAAGCGCATGGGCTTCGACGCCGTGTTCGACGTCGCCCGCGGCGCGGAGATCGTCTCCCGCGCCGTGGCGGAGCGCCTCGCCCAGCCGGATTGCCCCCACCCGCTCATCTCCTCGGCCTGCCCGGCCGTGCTGCGCCTGATCCAGATCCGCTTCCCGGAATTGATCGACAACGTCGTGGACGTGCGCAGCCCCATGGAGGCCGCGGCCACCGTGGCCCGGAGCGAGTTCTGCCAGGAGCACGGCGTGCGGCCGGAGGAAGTGGGCTGCTTCTTCATCACGCCCTGTCCGGCCAAGGTCACGGCCATCCGCAACCCCATCGGCCATGAAAAGAGCGCCGTGGACGGGGCTATCTCCATGCTGGAGATCTACGGCCTGCTCAGCCACCAGCTGCGCCGCGGCAGCGTCAAGAACCAGGACGAGCAGGCGCGCCTCACCGCCCTGGGCCTGGGATGGGCCCGCTCCGGCGGCGAATGCGCGTGCCTGGGCGTGGAAGAAGCCCTGGCCGTGGACGGCATCGAGAACGTCAGCCACGTCCTCGAAGCCATCGAGAACGACCAGCTGCCCGACCTGCGCTTCTTCGAGGGCCTGGCCTGCTCCGGCGGCTGCGTCGGCGGGCCGCTCACCTTCGAGAACGTCTATATCGCCCGCAACCGCATCCGCGCCCTGGTGGCCTCCCTGCCCAAGGACCCGCCCACCGCCACCGTCAGCGAGGATCTCCACGAAGCCATGCGCCCGCTGATCGGCTTCGACCGGCCCGTGCGCACGCTCGAATCCATGAAGCTGGATACGGATTTCAAGTCCGCCCTGGCGAAGATGGACCGCATCGAGGAGATCGTCAAAAAACTGCCCGGGCTGGACTGCGGCTCCTGCGGCTCCCCCACCTGCCGCGCCCTCGCCGAGGATATCGCCGCGGGCGACGCCAAGGAGATGGATTGCCTCTTCCTCCTCAAAGACAAGGTACGCGCCATGGCCCAGCAGATGATCGATATCTCCGGCCAGACGCGCGATTAGCCCCCATTCCAAGCGAAAGGTTGTGTTCCCCATGACTATCGAAGCTCTCGCCCAGGCGACCGGCGCCGAGGTGCTCACCAAGACGGTCGATCTCTCCCGCGAGGCGGCCTGCGGCTTTTCCTGCGATCTGCTCAGCTGGGTCATGGCCCACGGTCAGGCCGATATGGCCTGGGTGACGGTGCAGACGCACATGAACGTCATCGCCGTGGCCACCCTGCACGATATGGCCTGCGTGATCATCCCCGAGGGCAATTCCATGCCCGCCGACGTCCTCGCCAAGGCCGAGGAAGAGGGCGTGGCCGTGCTCGCCTCGCCCAAGGGCGCCTACGAGCTCTGCGGCCTCATGTGGACGGCCGGCCTGCGCGGCGAATGAGCGCGCCTCTTCTGCGAAAGGAGGCGGCCCGTCCATGCGCGCGGCGGTAGATCTGCACATCCATTCCTGCCTCTCACCCTGCGGCGACGAGCTGATGACGCCCAACAACATCATAGGCATGGCGCACCTCAAGGGCCTGGACATGATCGCCGTGACGGACCACAACACCGCCATGCATCTGCCCGCCATCGCCAAGGTGGCCGAGGCCTTTGGCGTAGGCCTTCTGCCGGGCATGGAGCTCACCACCCAGGAGGACGCGCATCTCCTGGCGTATTTCCGCACTGTCGATGAGGCGGTCGATTTCTCGCGTGAGATCTACGAGCACCTGCCCGATATCAAGAACCGCGCGGATCTTTTCGGCCCGCAGATCCAGCTGGACGAGGACGACGAGTTCGTCCGCGAGGAAGAGCGGCACCTGCTGACCGCGCTGGATCTCACGGTCGACGAGCTCGTCGAGCGCATCCTCGCGCGCGGCGGCCTCGCCGTGCCCGCGCACATCAACCGCGGCTCCAACGGCATCCTCAACGCCCTGGGCTTCCTGCCGCC
>CACZOT010000356.1 GCA_902782795.1 uncultured Eubacteriales bacterium
GATATACCCCATCATCGTGCGATCCGTAACTTTGATCTGGCAATTTCCATTGCCGTGATTCCGCGGGGTCATCCAACACGCCGAACAGTGTGTTCAGCCTCGTTACAAGATTATCCCCCATGACATGTTCTCACACAACGCCAAATCTTGACGCGGCCGCGGCGGTGCGCTATCATGGAGGCGAACAGGCGGCAATAAGGAGGACATGATCATGCAAAGCAAGGAAAACGGGCTGTTCCTCGGGCTGGAGCTCGGCTCCACGCGCATCAAGGCCGTGGCCATCGACGCCGGTTTCCAGCCGGTCGAAAGCGGTAGCTTTACCTGGGCCAGCAGCCAGGAAAACGGCGTCTGGACCTATCCCCTCGAGGAGGCCTGGCGCGGCGTGCGCGCGGCCCTGGGCGAAGTCGGGCGGCGGCAGGAGATCCGCGCCATGGGCGTCTCCGCGATGATGCACGGCTATCTCGCCTTCGACGAGGATTGGAACCTGCTCGTCCCCTTCCGCACTTGGCAGAACACCATCACCGGTCCGGCGGCCGAGCAGCTGACCGGGGAGTTCGGCTTTAACATCCCCCAGCGCTGGAGCGTGGCGCACTTCTGGCAGGCCGTCCTGAACGGCGAGGAGCACGTCGGCCGCGTGGCGCATCTGACCACCCTGGCGGGGTATATCCACTTTATGTGTACCGGCGTCAACGCCGTGGGCGTGGGCGAGGCCTCGGGCATGTTCCCCATCGACAGCGCCGCGGGCGATTACGACGCGGCCATGCTCGCGAAGATGGACGCGCTCCTGGCCGGGAAGGGGATCGGCAAGCGCATGCGCGATCTGCTGCCCACGGCCCTTCCCGCGGGCGCTGAGGCTGGCCGCCTCACCCCGGAAGGCGCGGCCCGGCTCGGGCATCTGCTGCCGGAGGGCATCCCCTTCGCGCCGCCGGAGGGCGACGCGGGCACCGGCATGACGGCCACCAACGCCGTCGCGCCGCGCACGGGCAACGTCTCCGCGGGCACATCCATCTTCGCCATGGTCGTGCTGGAGAAGCCGCTCTCGCGCGTGTATCCGGAGATCGACATGGTGACGACGCCCTCCGGCGCGCCGGTCGCCATGGTGCACTGCAACAACTGCACGAACGATCTCAACGCCTGGACGGGCGTCCTGCGCGAAGCGGCGGCGCTCTTCGGCGCGGAGGTCTCCACGGACGAATTGTATACCAGGCTTTACCGCAAGAGCCTCGAGGGCGAAGCGGACTGCGGCGGCGTCGCGGTGGTCAACTACATGGCCGGCGAGGGCGTCACCCACATGGACGAAGGCCGCCCGATGGTCCTGCGCGCGCCCGCGGCGAACTTCACCCTGGCCAATTTCCTCCGCGCGCAGCTCTATTCCTCCATGGCCACGCTGAAAATGGGCATGGACCTGCTCGCGGGCGAGAAGGTCGCCATCTCCACGCTGACTGGGCACGGCGGCCTCTTCAAGACGCCGGGCGTAGCCCAGAACTACCTGGCCGCGGCCTGCGGCGCGCCCGTCTCCTGCATGGAGACCGCGGGCGAGGGCGGCCCCTACGGGATGGCCCTGCTGGCTGCGTTCCTGCTCGAGCGCGCGCCGGGCGAGAGCCTGGAAGCATTCCTGTCCGGGCGCGTGTTCGCCGGGGCCAGGGCCGCCATCGCCGCGCCGGATCCGGCCCTTTCCGAGGGCTTCGAGCGCTACATGGAGCGCTTCCGTGGCGCGCTCCAGGCCGAGGAGGCGGCGGTCCGGGCGGTGCGCTGACGGCCATCGGGCGGAAACACGCAACGCGGCTCCGCGCTCCTGCCGGAGGCGGAGCGATCGGCGAAAAAGAAAGGGAGGGTCCACAT
Organism: uncultured Eubacteriales bacterium; assembly: GCA_902782795.1. Lineage (GTDB taxonomy): Bacteria > Bacillota > Clostridia > Christensenellales > Aristaeellaceae > UBA1224. The sequence goes on from CACZOT010000356.1 coordinate 1,843, forward strand.
GCGCGTTCTCCTGCTGGGAAACAGCTTCACCTATTTCCACGAAATGCCCCAAATCCTCGCGGGGATCCTGAACGCCGAGGTCGTTGCCCACACGCGCGGCGGCGCGTACCTGGCCGAGCAGCTCGACCCGGAGACGGAGATGGGCGCGCGCACCCTGGCCGCCCTGCGCGGCGAACGGTGGGACGCCGTCGTCCTCCAGGAGCATTCCTTCGGCCCCGTGCGCGAGAAGGAGGGCTTCCTGCGCAGCGCCGCGGGCCTGTGCGGATTGGCGCGCGAGGCCGGGGCCACGCCCGTCCTCTACGCCACCTGGGCCTACCGCGAAGGCAGCGAAAAGCTCGCGGGCACAGGCATGTCCTACGGGGAGATGGCCCGCGCCCTCTTTGAGAGCTACCACGAGGCGGGCCGCGCGAACGCCGCGCCGGTCGCCGACGTGGGCGAGCGCTTTACGGCCCTGCGCCAGATCCTCTCCCTCTATGAACCGGACGACTACCACCCCTCCGAGGCCGGCTCGGCGCTCATCGCCGGCGTCCTCGCCCAGACTCTCGCCTCCCTGCGCTAAATAAAAAGAGGTGTA
>CACZOT010000357.1 GCA_902782795.1 uncultured Eubacteriales bacterium
CGGCGCGCTCCTGCAGGTTGGGCATGAAAAACCGCAGCACGAGCCCCTGGAGGCGGCGCAGCCGGGCTTCCCCGTCGCTTTCGCCGGAGAGCACGGGCAGCGCGGCGCAGGCCTCGTGATAGCGGCGGCTGGCGTATTGGGCCAGGCGGAGTTTCCCGCGCAGCTCGGGGCGGAGGATGCTCTCGCGCAGGGGCATGGAGCCGGACCAGGGGAAGCCCTCCTGATACAGGAGCTCCTCGCGGTGGAACCAGGGATAGCCGCCGAAGGCCTCGTCCGCGCACTCGCCCATGAGGACGTTCCCGGCGCGCGCGGAAATGGCGCGGGCGAACAGCAGCATGGAGCTGTCGATATCCGCCATGCCGGGCAGTCCGCGGGCGCGCATGGCGTCGCCGAGGGCTTCGGCGAGGCTTTCCACGGGCAATTCGATGCAGACCTGCCGCGCGCCGACGGCCTCGGCGGCGCGTCGGGCCCAGGGGGCGTCGCGCTCGGGGCGGTAGGCGTTACCGGCGAAGTAGCGGTCGTCCTCCTCGTAATCCACGGAAAAGACGAGCGGCGGCCGGCCGGCGAGGCGCGCGTAGAGGGCGGCGACGACGCTGGAATCCAGCCCGCCGGAGAGCATGACCGCGGGCTCCAGCGCCAGCGTCTGGCGCACGGCGTCCTCAAGCAGGGCGCGCACGGTTTCCACGGTGCGCTCCTCGCTGTCTTCGTGCTGGGCGGCCTCCAGGTCGAAATAGCGGCACACGCGCGCTCCGGACGCGTCCGCGCTCAGGTAGCAGCCGGGCTCGAGCTCCCGGATATCGCGCCAGGGCGTCAGGCCGGGCGTGTGGGCCGGGCCCAGCGCGAAGATCTCGCCCAGGCCCTCGGCGGTGACGGTCCGCGTCACGCCAGGCGCGCACAGAAGCGGAGCGGGCCGGTCCGCGAAGGCCACAGAGCCGCCCTTTTCCGCGTAATAGACCGGCGCTTCCCCCATGCGGTCCCGGATAAGCAGGAGCCGGCCGGCGTCGCGGTCGATCACGGCCGCCATGACCGGCCCTTCCAGCCGCGCGGGCAAGTCCTCGCCCCAGAGACGGTAGCCAGCGAGGATGATCTCCTCATCGCTCTCGCCCACGGGCATGCCCGCCTTCTCCAGGGCGCGGCGCAGCTCGCGCGCGTTGCGCAGCCGCCCGGATACGCAGGCCGCCGCCCCGCTCCCCGCGCACAGGCGCGCACCGCTCAGAGCATGCGGGCCCAGGGCGCGGTAGGGGCCGTCCGTGCAGGCGCGCAGGGCCATGGGGTCGGTGGTGGAAAACAATCCCAGAACCGGCGTTTGCATTGTTCCCTCATCTCCCGTTCCTTCGGATTCCCGCAAGCCTATGCCACGGGGACGCGGGGCTATGCCCCCCGGGGAGGATCGGGACCTTCGGCAGAGGGCTCCGCCCTCTGCGCTCCCGCCAGGGGGAATGATTCCCCCTGGACCCCTCAATTAGGGGAATAAATAGAAAAGGCTCCGGTATCCTTTTGCATGGATATCGGAGCCCATTCTTTCGAAAGAAATGCTATGGAAATACTCTAAAATCCCCCAAGATGGGATTCTTAAGGGGGACAGTGTCCCTTAAGCAGGGGCCCAGGAGACAGCGTCCCCTGGCGGGGGGCGGGGCAGAGCCCCGCCGTGGCCCCGGCAGGGCGGCCTTTCACTTCTCCGCCCGTCAGTTTTCCTCGTTTTTTCTGCGAAAAATTGTGCAGGACGCGCAAAATGCGGGGCGGGGAATCGTGTAAGATGGAAATCCTCAGTAAACGATCAGAAAGGGTTTTGAAGGAAGGGGCAGACTTGTGATATAATAGTAGAAGGGCTTTGCGCGGACCGGCTTTGCTGTCCCCGCACGCGAGGCGAACCGGCCGGCATACGCTGGGGCCGGAGCAGCTGGCAATACCCGCCCGTGAGGAGCGGACGACGGAGGTCAACAAACGATATGCTGTATGGCAGGATGACGACGGAGGAGATCAAGCTCTCCATCATCGAAAAGCTCAAAAGGGAATTCGGCTGCGACATCACCGACGCCACGCCCCAGCAGATCTGGCAGGCGGTCGGCATGACGGTGCGCGACGAAGTCATGGAGCGGCGCGCTGCGTCGCACGGCGTGCGCAAGCAGGAAAAGGCCAAGAAGCTGTATTATCTCTCGGCCGAGTTCCTGGTGGGGCGCGCGCTGCACAACAATATGATCAACCTGGTCAACGAAAAGAACTACCTGGAAGCGCTGGAGCAGCTGCGCGTGCCGGTGCCGCAGATCTTCGAGCAGGAGAGCGACCCGGGCCTGGGCAACGGCGGCCTGGGGCGCCTCGCGGCGTGCTATCTGGATTCGCTCACCTCGCTTCAGCTGCCGGCCATGGGCTGCACCATCCGCTACGAGTACGGCCTGTTCCGCCAGAAGATCGTGGACGGCTGCCAGGTGGAAATGCCGGACAACTGGCTGGCCAACGGCAACATCTGGGAGATCTGCCGCCCGAATCAGACGGTGGACGTGCATTTCGGCGGCCGCGTGGATTGCGTGGAGGAGCACGGGCGCACCGTCTTCAAGCACGTGGATTACAAGACCGTCAGGGCCGTGCCATACGATATGCCCGTGCTCGGCTACGACAGCACCATGGTGAACATGCTGCGCATGTGGTCCGCCCGAGCGGAGCAGTCCATCGATATGAACGAATTCAACCGCGGCCAGTACGCCCGCGCCATGGAAGAGCGCGAGCTGGCCGAGGTCATCTCCAAGGTGCTCTACCCGGAGGATACCCACCGCGAGGGGCGCGAGCTGCGCCTCAAGCAGCAGTACTTCTTCTCCTCCGCGTCGGTGCAGTACGCCGTGAACGATTTCATCGAGGTCTACGGCAAGAACTTCGATATCTTCCCGGACAAGGTCGCCATCCACATCAACGATACGCACCCCGCCGTCGCCATCCCCGAGCTCATGCGCGTGCTCATGGACGAACACGGCCTGGGCTGGGACGAGGCCGAGCGCATCGTCCGGCGCACCTTCGCCTACACCAACCACACCATCATGTCCGAAGCGCTGGAGAAGTGGCCGGAGGATATGTTCAAAAACCTCCTGCCCCGCATCTACATGATCCTCGAGGAGATGAACCGCCGCCTCTGCGCCCGCCTGTGGAAGGTTTATCCCGGCCAGTGGGAGCGCATCGGCCGCATGGCCATCCTCGGCTACGGCCAGGTGCACATGGCGAATCTGTGCGTGGCCATGTGCCACACCGTCAACGGCGTCTCCCAGATCCATACCGAGATCCTGCGCAAGCAGACCTTCCACGATTACTACCTCGTGGAGCCCCGCAAGATCATCCCCATCACCAACGGCATCACGCACCGCCGCTGGCTGATGATGGCCAACGGCGCGCTTTCCGACCTCATCGACGAGGCCATCGGGCCGGATTGGCGCGCCCATCCGGAAAAACTCTCCGCCCTTGCGCCCTTCGCTGAGGACGGTGCCTTCCGGGAGAAGTTCGCCGCGGTCAAGCGCGCCAACAAGCAGGCTCTGTGCGCCTATCTCGAGCGCACGCAGGGGGCCGTCCTGCGCCCGGACGATATCTTCGACGCCCAGGCCAAGCGCCTGCATGAGTACAAGCGCCAGCTCATGAACGTGCTCTCCATCCTCGTCACCTATAACCGCATCGTAGAGGATCCGAATTTCGTCATGCCGCCGCGCACCTTCATCTTCGGCGCCAAGTCCGCCCCGGGCTACGGCCGCGCCAAGCTCATCATCCAGCTGATCAACGCCCTCTCCACGCTGATCAAAAAGCACCCGCGCGCCTCGAAGATGCTGAATATCGTCTTCCTGGAGAACTACAACGTCTCCAGCGCCGAGGTGCTCATCCCCGCCACGGACGTCTCCGAGCAGATCTCCACCGCCGGCAAGGAGGCCAGCGGCACCGGCTGCATGAAGTTCATGATGAACGGCGCCCTCACCATCGGCACGCTGGACGGCGCGAACGTGGAGATCCGCCAGGCTGTGGGCCCGGAGAACATCTTCATCTTCGGCATGCGCCTGGAGGAAGTCGAGCGCGCCGAGCGCACCTACCGCTCCAGCGAGGTCTACGAGACCAACGTGGAGATCCGCCGCGCCATGGAGCAGCTCATCGACGGCACCCTCTGCCCGGAGGATCCGCGCCGCTTCCAGGACCTCTACCACACCCTTCTCTTCGGCGACTGGGGCGGGCGTCCGGACCAGTACTTCGTCCTCAAGGACCTGCCGGATTACCTGCGCGCCCAGGGCGAGCTGCTCAAGACATGGCAGAACCAGGACGACTGGCGCGCCATGGCCGTGCGCAACGTGGCGGCCTCCGGCGTGTTCGCGTCCGACAGGGCCATCGCGGAGTACAATGAAAAAGTCTGGCATCTCAAGCCGCTGGAGCTGTAAAACATGTTCTTGAAGCACGATTCCCGGTGCCTGGAATATCGTGATCCTTTTGGAGCCCGCCCTGCGGGCTCCTCTGTCCTTTTGCGCCTGCGGGCCTCGCAGGAGATCGAGCGCGCCTGGGTGCGCGCCTGGCTCGGCGAGGAGGAAGAGCGCTTCCCCATGGAGCGGCGTGGCCGCTTCTTCGAGGCGAAGATCGCCCTGCCCGCGAAGCCGGGGCTCTTCTGGTACTTCTTCATCGCCGAGGATGTGGGCGGCCGCGCGGTCTACTACGGCAACGCCCTGGACACCCTGGGCGGCGAGGGGCACGTCTACGCCGAGGAGCCGCCTTCCTTCCAGATCACTCTCTACGACCCCTCCTACGAGACCCCCGGCTGGATGCACGGCTGCGCGCTCTACCAGATCTTTCCGGACCGCTTCCGTTCCTCCGGGAAAAAGGACGCCGAAGCCTGCCTGCACCCCGGCTGCCATTACCACGGGCAATGGGACGAGGAGCCGGAAGTGCGCCTCGGGGAGAAGGACTGCGAGGCGGTCGACTTTTTCGGGGGAGACCTGCGCGGGATCATCGAAAAGCTCCCGTATCTGAAGGAACTGGGCGTGGAGTGCGTCTACATGAATCCCATCTTCCGCGCCCGCTCCAACCACAAGTACGACACGGGAGATTATATGCGGGTCGATCCCTCCTTCGGCACGGAGGAGGATCTGCGCGATCTGTGCGAAAAGGCCCGGGAGATGGGCATCCGCGTGCTTCTGGACGGCGTGTTCTCCCACACGGGGAGCCTCAGCCGGTATTTCGACGCGGACGGCTCCTACGGCGGCCTTGGCGCGCACGCGCGCGAGGATTCGCCCTACGCCTCCTGGTACACCTTCCGCCACTGGCCGGACGATTACGAGTGCTGGTGGGGCTTCGAGACCCTGCCCAACCTCAACGAGACCGCCCCCACCTGCCGGGAATTCTTCGTCGACGGCGAGGACAGCGTGACGGCGCACTATCTGCGCGCGGGCGCTTCCGGCTGGCGGCTGGACGTGGCGGACGAGCTGCCCATGGAATTCCTGCGCGGCCTGCGCGAGCGCGTCAAGGGCGTGAACCCGCTCGGCGCGGTCCTGGGCGAGGTCTGGGAGGACGCATCCCACAAGATCTCCTACGGCGAGATGCGCACCTACTGCGCGGGCGATACGCTGGACGGCGTGATGAACTACCCCCTGCGCGACGCCCTTCTCGATTTTATGACGGGCCGGTGCGACGCCTCCGCCCTCAGCCGGCTCCTGGAGGCGCAGCGGGAGAACTACCCGCCGCAGTTCCTCTTTTCCTGCATGAACCTCCTGGGCAGCCACGACAAGCCGCGCGCCATCTCCGTGCTCTCCGGCGAGGCGGGCCTGGAGCCGCCCCGCGAGATGCGCCGCGCCACCCGCCTTTCGCCCCTGCGCTACGAGATGGGCCGCGCGCGCTATCTGGCGGCGCTGACCTTTGTTTCCGCGCTGCCGGGCATGCCCTCGGTCTATTACGGCGACGAGGCCGGGCTCACCGGCATGGCGGATCCCTTCTGCCGCCGTCCCTATCCCTGGGGGCGCGAGGACGAGGATCTCGTCCGGGCTGTGCGGCGGGTGCTCGTGGGCCGCAAGCCCGTGCTGCGCGCCGGGTTCTCCACCGTAGCCGCCCTGGGCGACGATCTCGTTCTCGCCGCTCGCTGGCTCGACCACGGGCGCGACCGGTTCGGCCGCCCCGCTTCCGGGCCGTCCGCAGCGCTGTGCCTGCTGAACCGCTCCAGTGCGGGGAAATCCGTCGAACTCTCGCCCGGCGACGTGCCCGGCATGCCCATGGCGCGGCCGGTGTTCCTCTCGGCCGGGGCGATGGCGGCGACGCTGGTGTACATCGATTGACGCTCCATCGCAAAGAAAAACAAAACAACGGGCTCCGGCGTCCTGCCCAAAGGACGCCGGAGCCCGCTCTTCTTCACAGGAAATGCGCGCCGCTCACGCGGCGCGCGGGGCGGAGGACCGCCGCGCACTCCTGTTCCTTCGCCTCGGCGAAAGGTTCGCGCAGAGGGCTCCGAACGCGGCCCCGAGCAGCGCGCCGAAGGCGATCTCCCCGGCGAGCATGGCCCAGGCGCCGCCGCCCTGGAGCGCGCAGTACGCCCCGTACCCGGCCAGCAGATAGAGCGCGCCGACCGCCGCGCCGGTGATCAGCCCTCTCTCGCCGCCCGGCCCAACGGCGATCCACACGCCCAGAAACACGCAGACCGCCTTGAGCAGCTGGTTGCAGACCGTCAGCGCCTTGTCGGAAATGGGCGTCAGCACCACCGCCGCCGCCAGGAGCAGCATCCCCGGGAACGTCGCCAGCGAGGCCGCCGCCACGCCCTTGAGCAGCCTGAGCGCCGTGTTCACGCGCGTTTTCTCCATCCCTGACCGCCTCCCATCTTCTCTGCTGGGATTGTATGCGCGCCGGAGACGGTCCATGCAGCGCGGGACGGCAGGGTTAATTCTTGTAGAACAGCCCCAAAAGTTGCGCATTTCCCCGCTGATGTCCATGGCGGGAGACGCCTCGACCGCCTATAATGTGCGGTGGATGGGGGAATGGGGCGAACGCTTCCCTCCTCAGTGGGGCTCGCGTCCATCCGCCGCCGCATAGAGATCCAGTACGTCAGCCGCGTCCGGAACGCCTCCGGCGCGGGAGAAGAGAGGTGGCAGGCATGCGTCGGGAACAGCACGAATCCTTCCGCGCCGGAGCGGGTTTTTACAGGCTGTTCTGGTTTTTCGTGATCGGCAGCGTGGCGGGGTTCGTTCTCGAGGGCCTCTGGAGCCTGGTGCACTGGGGCCGTTGGGCGCACCACGCGGGCGTGGTCTGGGGGCCGTTCTGCACGATCTACGGGCTCGGCTTCGTGGCCATGCAGATCGCGCCGGACCTCTGCTCCCGTGGAATACACAGCCGCCTCCAGCGCAGGCTGACGCAGTTCTGCCTCTGCGCGGTGGCGGGCTCGCTCGTGGAGTTCGCCGTCAGCTGGTGTCAGGAGGCCTGGTTCGGCTCCGTCTCCTGGGATTACAGCGATCAGCCCTTCAACCTCGGCGGGCGCGTCAGCCTGATGATGACCTTCGTCTGGGGCTTGCTGGGCGTGATCTTCGCCGAGCTCGTCTCCCCGCGCATGCAGTCCCTCGTGGACGGGATCCGCGGCCAAGGCGGCTATGTCGTCACCTGGGGGCTGATCGTCTTCATGTTCGTGAACCTCCTCGTCTCCGCCGCCGCGGTCAAGCGGTGGCAGCAGCGCGCCGACAGCGTGCCCGCGCAGAACCGCGTCGAGCGGGCGCTGGATCAGTCCTTCGGAGACGAGCGCATGGAGAAGCTCTTCCCCAATATGCAGTTCACCGAGATGGGCGCCTACAGCTACGCTTCCCACGGGGCGTAGGCGGCAGACGCCGGGGGAATGGCCCCGCCTGAGGGAATTGAATCGAAAACGGGCTCCGGTATCCTTTCACAGGGGTAGCCGAGCCCGTTTTTTCCGAAAGAGCCGCTGCGTTCACGCAATACAGGAATCCCCCCCGGGAAGGGTCGGACAGAGGCCCCGGGCGTACCCCCGCTGAGGCCCAAGACGCGCCCTCAGACATATCCTTCCCGCATGAGCGTCTCCAGCACGCGCGCCTCGCGCTCGAGCATGGCCTGGTCCTTGGGGCCATGCGGGTGTTCGCGGTTGACCGCGATCACCTCGCGCGGATCGGCCCAGACGAGGTGGAAGCCCTCCTCGACCTCGTAGTCGTCCAGATCCTGCCGGCCGGGCTCGCCGTCGGCCTCGCAGAGGTAGTAGTAATTGTCCTGCACGAAGGTATCGCCCTTCTCGCCCTTCTGGACGCGGTGCACGAGCCCGTAGGGGCGGACGCTCTCCGGCCGCACGATCAGGCCGGATTCCTCGCGCGCCTCGCGGACGACCGCTTCCTCCCGGCTCTCGTCGGGCTCGATGCCGCCGCCGGGGAACTTGTAGTAATCGTATTTTCGGCTGTGCACCATGGCCACACGTCCATCGCGCAGGATCACCGCCCGCGCCGAAGGGCGGATGAAGAGCGGCGCGTCCGGCGCGTAATCGCGCTTGTCCATGGTAAAGAGAAGGCGCATGCTCACAACTCCTTTTTCGCCATGAAGTATTCCATGCTGACGCGGTAGCCCGCGCGGCCGTACATGCGCAGGATATCCGTGTAGGTGTACTGGAGGGCGGCCCGGCGCATACCGCGCTCGAGCAGATAGCGCGTCGCCGCCTGGACCATGCGGGTGGCGATGCCGCGGTTGCGGCATTCCTCGCGCGTGACCGTGCAGCCGACGTTGCCGAGCCCCGGCTCGACCGTGCCCAGATCGATCAGGATGCAGCCCACCGCGCGGCCGCCCTCCTCGGCCAGGAGGATCGGCTTGGGGCTCTGCGGATCGTAATGGGAGAGGGGCTCGTAGTACCGCGCGAATTCCTCGTAGCCGGCGCGCACGCAATCCAGCACCAGCGGCCGGTCCTCAGGCGTGGCCAGGCGGTAGAGGACGCCGTCCTGCTCGAGGCCGACGCGCGCCTCGAACCGCGGCAGGTGGGCCACGTCGCATTCCATGTCGAAGCAGCCGGTCTCGCCCCAATCGTGCCGATAGCCCCGGCGGCGGAAGAAATCCTCCGCCCCGCCGAGCATGGGCACGCCCGGCGTGATGTAGCTCTCGCCCACGCCTACCTGCACGCTCTTCGCGCCGCGCTCGCGCAGGACCGCCTCGGCCTCGGCGAGCAGTTGGCCGCCGATCCCCCGGCCGCGGCGCTTCTCCTCCACACAGAGCAGATACACCGTTTCCCCGCGCGCCACG
>CACZOT010000358.1 GCA_902782795.1 uncultured Eubacteriales bacterium
CTCCACCTCAACGCAAACAACATCGGCAATTACGAGGGCGAGAACCTCTACGTGACGCGGCAGGGCTACCTCTCCCCCATCTGGAGCCGCGAATGCACCCTGCGCCTGATGCGCGAAGCCGCGGAGGAAGGCTGGCCGTTCGCCGTGCACGACTGCTCCAACATGACCAAATTCGCGCGAGATTTGCACCTGCGCGCCCAGGAGGGCGGCTGGTTCGGCGCGAGCGCCTACGCCTCGGAGTTCGAGCGCCTGCCCTACGCGGCCTTCCTGCCCGTCCTCGAGGACGAATCCTTCGCCTTCATCGAGGAGGAACCTCTCCCCGAGGGGTACCGTCCCGGCGACCTGGCGCTGTGACGGCCCGGAAAACGCCTCCAGCGTTCCCCCAATTCGAGTAAAAAAGCAGGGCTTCGGGATCCTTTCTCCAGGATCGCGAAGCCCTGCCGTTTTTTTCGGCCGTTCTTACCGGAGCGCGGAGACCATGTCCAGCTTCTCCCAGGGGAGATCGAGGTCCGCGCGGCCGAAGTGGCCGTAGCTGGCGGTGGCCCTGTAGATGGGCCGGCGCAGGTTCAGCCGCTCGATGATGGCCGCGGGGCGGAAATCGAAGGTCTTGGCCACGAGGTCGGACAGTTCGGCGTCGGAGCGGACGCCGGTGCCGAAGGTGTCCACGAACACGGACACGGGCCGGGCCACGCCGATGGCGTAGGCGAGGCCGATCTCACAGCGGGTGGCGAGCCCGGCCGCCACCAGGTTCTTGGCGGCGTGGCGGGCGGCGTAGGCCGCGGAACGGTCCACTTTGGTCGGGTCCTTGCCGGAGAAGCAGCCGCCGCCGTGGTGGCCGTAGCCGCCGTAGGTGTCGACGATGATCTTGCGGCCGGTCAGGCCGCTGTCGCCCGCGGGCCCGCCGACCACGAAGCGGCCGGTAGGGTTGACGAGCAGGCGGGTAGCTCCGTCCAGGCCCTTGTCGCCCAGGGCCGGGCGGATGACCTGTTCGAGCATATCGCGCTCGATGGTGGCGTGGTCGGCCTCGGGCGCGTGCTGCGTGGAGAGGACGACGGTATCGATGCGCGCGGGGCGGCCGTCCGCGCCGTATTCGACGGTGACCTGGGCCTTGCCGTCCGGGCGCAGGTAGGGCACGAGGCCGGTCTTGCGAGCCTCGGCGAGGCGGCGGTTGAGCGCGTGGGCCCAGGCGATGGCGGCGGGCATATACTCGCCCGTCTCGTCGCAGGCGTAACCGAACATCATGCCCTGGTCGCCCGCGCCGGTATCCAGCTGGCCAGCGGCGCGGCCCTCGAGGGCGCTGTCCACGCCCATGGCGATGTCGGGAGACTGCTTGTCCAGGCGGATGATGAGCTCGCACTTGTTGCCGTCGAAGCCCTTGGCCTCGTCGTCATAGCCGATCTCCAGGATGGTCTTGCGGGCGATGGCCTCGATATCGACCTGGGCCTTGGTGGTGACCTCGCCCATGATCATCATCACGCCCGTGGCGGCGCAGCATTCGCAGGCCACGCGGGAAAGCGAGTCCTGCTCGAGGAGCGCGTCCAGGATGGCGTCGGAGACCTGGTCGCAGAGCTTGTCCGGATGTCCCTCGGTGACGGATTCGGAAGTGAAGATCCTGTACATGTGGCATACCCTCCGTGCGGCAAAAGAAAAAGCCTCGCTTCGGCGAGACTTGCGTATCATGCGTATACCCAAGCCTCATCTTCCGGAGCAATACTGCCCCGCGGGAATTGGCACCTGCGCGCAAACGCCAGGTTGCCGGGTTTCATCGGGCCCGTCCCTCGACCTCTCTTGATAAGGCGATTTCTTATGCGGTTTTGATGGGTGCGGCGGCGCCCGCGAAGGGCCCTTCCCGCGTCCGCATACAATTATACATGGAAGACCCTTCCCGTCAAGTTAAGATTGCATCGAAAATATGGCTTTTCGCCCCGTTTCCTTGCCCGGTGATTGCTTTTTTCGCCGGGGTGAGCGTATAATACACAAAAACTGACCGGGAGGAACACCGCCCATGCACCGCACGCTCTTTGCCCTTCTGCTTTCCCTGGCCCTGCTCCTGGCCCCCTGCGCCCTGGCCGAGCCGGACTTCACCATCCCCTCCGGGCCGCAGGACACGCCCGAGGAGGCCGTCACCTCGGCGCTGGAGGTCTACAGCTGGTTCGCCATGCGCCCCCTGGATACGGACCCGTACCTGCCCGACAGCGACGGCTCCCGCTTCCGCGTCTATGACGACCGCCTCAACACGCGCGAGGGCCTCATGTCCGCCGTGCGGGAGGTCTTCAGCGAGGAGATCTGCCAGGAACTGATGGAGAGCGGCGTCTACTACGAGGAGGACGGCTATCTCTACGCCGGCGACGAAGGCCGCGACCCGGACCCCACCATCGCCTACGTGGAATACGTCGCCACGCCCGAGGGCGAGGACAAGATCTGGTACACCGCCGCGGTTTTCTACAGCGAGGAGGAGGGCGTCATCACCTCCATCGACGAATACACCTCCCTGCGCGAGAAGATCGACGGCAGGTGGGTCTTCACCGATTTCTGGTTCTTCTGGTGACGCAGCCCGGAAAGGAGGCCGCCCATGGCCCTGCCCATCGTCCATCTCCTGACCGCGCGCCGCTGGGCGGAGAACCAGCCCGCCCTGGCCGAATGCCCGGAATACTATCTCGGCGCGGTCGCCCCGGACGGCATCGCCGTACGCGATGGGAACGATAAATCCCACAAAGACGAGATCCACCTGGGCAACTGGAACGACCTGCGCCCGGAGCGCGTGCTCGCCTATCTGCGGGAGCGTTCCGCGCCCTTCGACCTGGGCTGGGCCGTGCACGTGCTGACCGACGCGGTCTGGTCGCCCGGCAAGAACCTGCCCCGTCTCCTGGACGGGAACGGCCGCCTGCGCACGGATATCTACTACAACGATTGCGGCCTGGCGGAGTTCGCACTCCTCGCCCACCGACCGGAGGCAAGGCACGCCCTGCGCCTGCAGGGGTACGCCCGCGCGCCGCAGGACCACCCCCTGCTCAGCGGCGCGGAGATCGCCGCCTGGCGCGATTATCTCACGGAGTATTACGTCCGTCCCATGCCCTGGAAACCGCCGGCGCGCTTCCTCGACGAGGGATTCGTCCTCGGCTTCGTCGAGCGCGCGCAATCTACCCTTAACGACATATTGGGGAGGTACAGATCATGAACAATCCCGTCCTTGAGGCCATCGCCGGCCGCCGCAGCATCCGCGCCTACAAGAGCGAGCAGATCAGCGAGGAGCAGCTCCAGGCCCTCATCGCCGCCGCGCAGCAGGCCCCCAGCGCCCGCAACCTCCAGCCCTTCCATTTCACCGTCGTGCAGGACCAGGCACTGCTCTCCCGCATCAACGAGAGCATGCGCGCCGAGGTGCTGAAAACCGCCTTGGGCAAGATGAAGGAGACCTTCTCCGCCTCGCAGTACAGCGTGTTCTACCACGCGCCGACGGTCATCTTCATTTCCACGGACATGAGCGCCGAGAAGCGCTACGCCCGGCACGACTGCGGCTGCGCCGCCGAGAACATCGCCCTGGCCGCCCACAGCATGGGTCTGGGCACGGTCATCCTCGGCATGCCCTGGGAGGCCTTCAAGGGCCCGGACGGCGACGAATACCGCCGCCTGCTCCGCTTCCCGGAGGGGTACGATTACATGGTCTCCGTCGCCGTGGGCGTCCCCGCCGCCACCAAGGAGGCACACCCCGTCGCCGGGGGCCTGGTGGATATCATCCGCTGAGGTTTGACTTTTTCCCCGCCTTGTGGTATAGTAGCAAAGGTTTGTGAGGCTGCCGGGCGGCCGCAGGCGCCTTTGGCGCGTGAGGAAAGTCCGAGCACCGCAGGGCAGGGTGCTGGTTAACTGCCAGTGGAGGCGACTCCAAGGAAAGTGCAACAGAGAGATACCGCGTTCTCCCTCCGGGGAGGGCGTAAGGGTGGAAAGGTGCGGTAAGAGCGCACCAGCGGCCTGGCGACTCGTCCGCTATGTAAACCCCACCTGGTGCAAGATTGATAGGAGAGTATATGCGGCGGCCCGTCGCGCTCTCGGGAAATCGCTTGAGCCTGCTGGCAACCGCAGGCCTAGACAGATGGTCGTCCAAGACAGAACTCGGCTTACAGACAGCTCTCACATTCCCCCAAAGCGCCTTTTCCGGCGCTTTTCTTTTTTCCCGTGCAATCTGCGGAAAAATGTGGTATACTATTTGTTTGGAAACATTCCCCCCATTCCCCGAAAGAAAGGGCGAACACCAAAGATGAATCTCCCCAACGCTTTGACCGTCCTGCGGCTGATCCTCGTGCCCGTGTTCTATATGCTTTACCAGCGTGGGCTGTTCGTCTGGGCGCTCCTGGCTTTCCTCACCGCCAGCTTTACGGATTTCCTGGACGGCTACCTTGCCCGCAAGTGGAACCAGATCACCTCCTTCGGCAAGCTGGCCGATCCCTTCGCCGACAAGGTGATGGTGCTCACGGCGCTGTACTGCCTGGCGGCGGATGGGCGCATCCCCTGGGCCGCGCCCATCGTGATCCTGGTCAAGGAAGCGCTGATGGTCCTGGGCGGGCTGTTCATGCTGAAGCGCAAGGTGGTCGTGCAGGCGAACATCTGGGGCAAGGCGGCGACGGTCTCCTTCATCGCGTCGCTGGTGCTCTGCTTCCCCTGGCACGGCGTGCAGTTCCTCTACGACGCCGGGCGCGTGCTGATCTGGCTGTCCGTAGGCCTGAGCGTCTTCGCGATGATCCAGTACGCCTGGGGTATTGTTAAGAATTGGGACGCGCACTAGACTGAAACGCCCTGGCGGGCTATAATACTTTTGTCTTGTCCATGAGGAAGAGGAGTACGCGCGAACTTCCCCAAGAGAGGGCGGTCCACCGGCTGCAAGGCCGCCCGGGAACCAGGCGCGCGGAAGGTCGCTTCTGAGACAGCCCCGGCGAACGGAGTAGCCGGGCCGGTCGCGCCCGTCACAGCGCCCACGAGGCGGCCCTTTCCCGGCCGCGAAACAAGGTGGTACCACGGCTTCCAGCCCGTCCTTGCCAAAGGACGGGCTTTCTTTTTGGCGAAGGCGATTTTCCGCGAAAGGGGCGATGGGCTTATGATCGATCCCGGCGTGCGCAGCACGGCCAAGGGCATCCTCCTCCACGAGGGCAAGGTGCTCCTCAACCGCTGCCGCGATCCCTTCAACGGCGATTATTTCTGCCTGCCCGGCGGCGGCCAGGAGAAATACGAGACCCTGGCCGAAGCCATGCGCCGCGAGATGCGCGAGGAAACGGGCTATGCCGTCGCGGTCGGGCGCTTCGCCGCGCTCTTTGAGGAGATCTGCGACGACCCCGCCTACCGCGCCGAGGCCCCGCAGTACTGCCACAAGATGTACCATATCTTCGTCTGCTCGCTCGCGGACGGAGAGCGAGCCTCCCCCACCGAGCAGGATTCCACGCAGGTCGGCAGCGTCTGGATCCCCGTGGAGGACCTGCCCGGCCTGAAGATCCTCCCCGGGGAGGTGGCGAAGGTCCTGCCGGAGATCATCGCCGGAAAGGGGCCCTTCTTCCTCGGCTCTAAGCACCATTTTCTCGCCCACGGGTAAAAGAAGGAAGGATGGATCGGCATGGACGAGTACGGCGTCAGGAGCGTCGCCAAAGGCGTGCTTACGCACCGGGGGCGCGTTCTCCTCAACCGCTGCCGCGACGACCGCTACGGCGACTATTACTGCCTCCCCGGCGGCGGCCAGGAGCAGTACGAGACGCTCGCCGAAGCGGTGGAGCGCGAGCTGTTCGAAGAGACCGGCTGCCGCGCGCGCGTCGTGCGCTTCGCGGCGCTCTATGAAGACATTTGCGATACTCCGGCGGCCCGGCGGAAATTCCCGAAATACGCGCACAAGGTGTACCATATCTTCGCCTGCGAGCTGACGGGCGAAGAGGAGGCCGCGCCGAGAGACCCCGACTCCTCGCAGCTCTCCTGCGAATGGGTCCCGCTGGAGGCTCTGCCCGGCACGCGCATCCTTCCGGAGGCCGTCGCCGCCGCCCTGC
>CACZOT010000359.1 GCA_902782795.1 uncultured Eubacteriales bacterium
CCATGTCCATGGCCACGATCCCGATCTTTGCCATTGTGTGCATCCTTTCTGCATCGGGAGAACGCTTGCGCCCCAGGACTGCGCGGGCTAAAGCCCGCGCAGTCCTGGGGCCGCCCCGGGGGACAGCCCGCGCGCGCGTCCTTCAGCAAATCCCGGCCTCATCTGCCCGCGAGACCGAATCCCTCTGCTTCTCCCATTGCTTCGTATTTGCTTGTCGCTTGCCCAACCGTTTTGAGGTTTCGTTTCTCTCCATTTCTTTCGCGCGCAGGCGGAAAACCCCTTTCTCGTCCTGCGGGGTTCTCTTTGGAGCGGGCGGCGCGTCGAGGCGGATGGCACGCAGCGCCGTCCGCCGAGGTGCGCCGACCCGTACCCGTTGGAGTGGACCGCAACGTCCGCGAAAGAGCGCACGCGGCGCGGTCGCGAGGGGTGGCCGCAGGCCGTCCCGAGCGGTCGCGCCGCGGGGAGCGGAAACGCCCGCGCGCCTTTCGGCGCGGGCGTTTCCGGCGAAGGCCGGCGCGTGGCGACGGGCGTCCGCGCAGCGGACAGTCCGGAGCCGTGCGCCGGCCCGTAACTCCGTAACCTCGTAACCCTGGCCCTCCGCCTCGCGACGAGCGGCTCAGTAGCGGGCAAGCTCCTTCCAAAGCGGGAAGCGCGGCACGCTCTCGATGCGCAATCCGCGCAGCCGCTCGGGCAATCCCGTCTCCGGCAGGACAAGTCTCCGGCACCAGAGCGCGGGCATCCTGGCGTGCAAAGCGGCGTTGGACTCGCGCTCGCCGTACTTATCGTCCCCGGCGAGCGGGCAGCCGGCCCGGGCCATCTGCGCGCGGATCTGGTGCGTCCTTCCGGTATGGATGTCAGCCTCGAGGAAGGAAACCGTCCTTCCTCCCACTTGCCGCGTATCGAGGAGGCGATAATCGGTGCGGGCGATTTTCGCGCCGGCATGTGGTTCGTCGTACACGCGAACGCGCGCCTTGCCCTCCTCGCGGGCGATATATCCAACGAGGCTTCCCTCAGCCTGCGGCGGCGCGCCGAAGACGGCAAGCGCGTAAGTCTTGCCGATGGTCCTCTCCCGGAAAGCGGAGAGGACGGCCTTGTATGTCTCCTCCCCGGTCGCGAGCAGGATTGCTCCGCCGGTACCGGCGTCCAGGCGATGACAGAGCCTCGCCCCGGGATACATCGCCCGGGCGCGCGCGAGCAGGGTATCCGCACCGACGCCCGCCTCGTCCGCGTCCACGGGCAACCCCTGGGGCTTCTCCACACAAAGCAGCCCGGCGCCCTCAAAGAGGACGCGCAGGCTGCTTTGCGTGTATTTTTCGTCGATATACAGGCGGAGCGCGTCGCCCGCCCGGACCGTCGCCTCCGCCCCGGAGCGCCTGCCGTTGATGCGCAGGTCCTTTCGCTTGAGGGCTTCGCGCAGGGCGAACGAGGGGATGGCCGGCCAGGCGCGGCGCAGGTATTTCAGGGCCGGAGTCGGCTCGATCCCCGTCTCCGCGGTGTGTTCGAGCAGAGTCATTTCACCTTGATGATCCAGTCGTGCGGATCGGCGAGGCGGCCGAACTGGATGCCGGTGAGGGTATCGTACATCTTCTGGGTCACGGGGCCGATCTCGCCGTGGTTGATAGTGATGCGCTCCTCGCCGCGGCAGAGCTCGCCCACGGGGCTGACGACGGCGGCGGTGCCGGTGCCGAAGGCCTCGTTGAGCTTGCCGTTCTTCGCGCCTTCGAAGATCTCGTCGATGGAGACGCGGCGCTCCTCGACCTCCATGCCCATATCGCGGGCGAGGGTGAGGATGGAATCGCGCGTGATGCCGGCGAGGATGGTGCCGTTGAGCTCCGGCGTGACGAGCTTGCCGTCCAGCACGAACATCATGGTCATGGAGCCGACCTCGTCCACGTACTTGCGCTCCACGCCGTCCAGCCAGAGCACCTGCTGGAAGCCCTTCTTCTTGGCGATCTCTCCAGCCTTGATGGAGGCGGCGTAGTTGCCCGCGGTCTGGGCGAAGCCCATGCCGCCGCGAACGGCGCGCACGTACTCGTCCTCAACGTAGATGCCCACCGGGGCGAGGCCGGTCGGGTAGTAGGCGCCGGAGGGAGAGAGAATGATGTAGAACTTATACTGCTTGGCCGCACGCACGCCCACGAACGGATCCAGCGCGATGATGGTCGGGCGGATATACAGCGAGGTATCCGGCGCGGATGGCGTCCACTCTCCGTCGACCTCGATCAGCTTCATGAGGCCGGCGAGGGCGGTCTCCTCGTCGAACTTGGGGATGCACAGCCTGTCCGCGGAGCGGTTGAAGCGGGCGAAGTTGGCCTGCGGGCGGAAGAGCTGGAGGCCGCCGTCGGCGCGGCGATAGCACTTCATGCCCTCGAAAATGGTCTGGCCGTAGTGGAGCACGAGGGCGGCCGGGCTCATCTCGAAGTTGTGGAACGGGACGACGCGCGGGTCGTGCCAGCCCTGGCCCTCGTCGTAATCCCACTCGAACATATAGTCCGTAAAGATCTGGCCGAAGCCGAGTTTGGTCTCGTCCTTGGGCTTATCCTTCAATTTGGCGGCGGGGACGAACTGAATATCCTGCATAAAAGATTCCTCCTTTGTTTATTCGGCTATTATGGGAAAGTATATTGCCCCGCCAGGAAAAATGCAAGAGCAAAACGGATAAAAATGCAGTCTTGTCTCCGCTCAATCCTCCGGCCAGGGCATGTAGAGATCCTCCATCTCGACGGGCTCGATCTTCCCGTCGCTGAGCCTGGCGACGCTCTCGGCGAAGACCGGGGCGTCCTTCTCCTTCACGGTGATGGTGAAGGTGATGCTCTCGGCGAAGGATTTGTCCTCCACCAGGACCGGCTCGCTCTTGAGCATGTGCTCGAAGCGATCGAAGAGCGGGTAGGGCACGTCCACGAGCATGCGCTTTGTCGGGTGCATGACGCCCACGCCCGCCGCGTCCAGCGCGGCCACCGCCCCTTTGGTGTAGGCGCGCACGAGCCCGCCCGCGCCCAGAAGCACGCCGCCGAAATAGCGCGTCACGACCACGGCGCAGTTGGTCACGCCGCGGGCCTTCATCACCTCGATGATGGGCATGCCCGCGGTGCCGCCGGGCTCGCCGTCGTCGCTGTAGCGCATGGTGCCCATGTTGAGGCCGATAATATAGGCGTAGCAGTTATGCGTGGCGTCCTTGTACTTCTCGCGCATCTCCTTCAGGAACGCGAGGGCCTCCTCCTCGGTCTCAGCGGGCGCGCCGTGGCCGATGAAGCGCGATTTGTTGATGACGAATTCCTGCTCCGCGCGGCGGATCAGCGTCTTATAGGGCTTTTTCTCCATGCGGAGCTCCTTTCCTTCGCGATCGCTCGGCCCGCCTGGCCGGGTGGACCACGCAAATGACATCCCTTCGGCTCAGAGCTCGATCTCCCCCGCCTCGAAGGGCAGCGCGCAATTCCAGCCCACGGGTGTCACGGTCGCGAAGCCCTCATGGCAGCACAGCCGCCAATCGCTGGAGGGATCGTACTCCCCGTCTTCGTCCTCAAAGGTCCAATAGACGGTGCGGCCCCAGGGGGTGGTATACTCGCGGAAGCACGGCTCCGTCAGATAGTTGGGCGAAAGCGTCGCCATGCGCACGCCGCGGATCCGCTCGACGTCCGGCACGTTCAGATTATAGCAGGCTCCCCGCGGCAGGGGGTGCTCCGCGGCCCACAGAGCCAGGCGCACGGTGAGCTCCGCCGCGGCGTCGTAGCCATAGCGTGGGTCGAAGGAGGCCATGGAGGAAGCGACGGCGGGCACGCCGCACATGGCCGCTTCCACCGCCGCGCCGACGGTGCCGGAATACACCGTCGCGCCGCCGAGGTTGTTGCCGTTATTGATGCCGGAAAGCACCATATCCGGCCGGTCCCCGCGCAGCAGATACAGCCCCAGGCGCGCGCAATCCGCGGGCAGGCCGTCGATCTTCCAACCGGGCAGATCCCCCTCCTCCAGGGGCTTCGCCGTAAGAGGCGTATGTGCGGTGAAGGAATGGCTGGCGCAGCTGCGCTCCCGGTCCGGCGCGCAGACGGTGACGCGGTGGCCCATCCGCAGGGCGGCGCGGGCCAGGGCGCGGAAGCCCTCGGCGAGGTAGCCGTCGTCGTTGACGAGCATGAAGTGCATGGAGCGAACCCCCTTTGGTCGGGAAGGCCCGGTCTTCCCCAAGGGGAGGAGCCGGGCCCGCCGCGTTTGTTTATCCGATCATGAACTTGTGGTAATTCTTCTTGCCCTTGCGCACGAGGAGCCCCTCGCCCGCGAGCATCTCCGGCGTGACGGCATAGTCCACGTCCGTGACCTTGTCCTCGCCGATGGAGACGCCGCCCTGCTGGATGGTCTTGCGCGCCTCGCCGTTGGATTTGCACAGGCCGGCCTTCACGAGCAGGGAGATGAGGCGGCTGTCCTCCTCGAGGTATTCCTTGGTGACGGTGGTGGTGGGGACGCTGCCGCCCATCGCGCCGGAGCCGAAGAGCGCCTCGGCGGCCTCGCGGGCCTTGGTGGCCTCCTCCTCGCCGTGGATGAGCTTGGTGACCTCGAAGGCCAGGGTGCGCTTGGCTTCGTTGATGGCGCTGTCCCGCAGCGCGCCCAGGCGGCGCACTTCGTCCATGGGCAGGAAGGTGAGCAGACCCAGGCACTTCTCCACGTCCGCGTCGTCCACATTGCGCCAGTACTGGTAGAAATCGTAGGGCGAGCACTTGTTCGCGTCCAGCCACAGCGCGCCCTTTTCCGTCTTGCCCATCTTTTTGCCTTCGTGGGTGAGGAGCAGCTGGAACGTGAGGGCGAAGGCGTCGTGCCTGTCCTTGCGGCG
>CACZOT010000360.1 GCA_902782795.1 uncultured Eubacteriales bacterium
CCGGGATGCCCGAGCCCTGGCAGAGGGGGCTCCGCCCCCTCTGCACTCCCCTGCTTGGTGCGAATGCGATCGCCTGTTCTTCTTTTCCGGCGCGCCACGGGCCCCTTTCGCGGACCGCGATGGCTTCGTCAGGAGCGGCGGCGCGGTCGCGAGGGGTGGCTCCCCGCAGGGAGCCGTCCCGAGCCGTGCGCCCATGGCGCGAACCGCCCGCGCGCCGGAGGCGCGGGCGGTTCGCGCCCGTCCCTCTAGCGGGGCCTTCGCAGCCAGACGCCACGATCCAATCCGTTCAGGTCCCGAAACGCGCCGGTCTCGCAGCCCGGCAACGCTTCCCGAAAGAGGTCACGCACCGCCCCGGCCTGCTCCCAGCCGATCTCCACTACGGCGCTCCCGCCGGGCAGGAGGTGATCCCCCAGGCCCGCGGCGATGCGCCGGTAAAACTCCAATCCATCCTGACCGCCGAAGAGCGCCATCGCGGGCTCTCGACGGACCTCGCTTTGCAGCTGTTCCATATCCCGCGCCGTCAGATACGGCGGGTTGGCGACGATCACGTCAAAGCGCTCTCCGGGCACTGCGTCCCAGAGATCGCCTTCGCGCCAGCTCACCCGCGTGCCCAGAGCGCTGCCATTCTCCCGAGCGAGAGACAGCGCCTCTGCCGAGAGATCCGTCCCCGTCACGCAGGCGCGGGGCCGCTCCAGGGCGATGGTCACGGCAAGGATGCCCGTGCCGGTGCACAGATCGAGCACGCGCGTCCCCGGCGCGTGGGAGACGCGCAGCAGCGCCGCCTCGCAGACGCACTCCGTATCCTGCCTGGGGATGAGCGCCCTCCGGTCACAGGCGAAGCGCCGCCCGTAGAACCATGCTTCTCTCAGCACATATTGGAGCGGCTCGCCCGCCTCCCGATCCCGCAGGAGGCGGTCGGCGCGCTCGAGTGCCGCCGCTGGCAACTGTTCAGGCAGGCGCCCGCGCAGGTCGGCGGGCTCGATTCCCAGCACGTTCAGAAGGATCCACTGCGCGTCCGGCGCGGGGTCCGGCGAGCCGGACGCCTCCAGCCGTGCGGCGGCCTGCCGCAGCCAATCCCCCGCGGTCATTCGCCCTTGGGCTCCTCGGGTTTCGCCTCGTCCGCGGCTTGCTCCTTGGGCAGGTAATCGGGCATATCCAGCGCGTACTTGAGCGAGCAGATGGCCACCTCGACCATGCTGTCGTCCGGCTGCGCGGTGGTGATCTTCTGCACCATCAGGCCCGGCCAGCGCAGCGCGCAGACCAGGGGCGTATCCTTGGCCCGGCCCAGGGCGCGCAAGACCTCGTAGCTCACACCCGCCACCAGCGGCAGGAGGAGGAGGCGGCTGCCCATGCGCTTGAAGACGTTGCTGGAATCCGTGCCCAGCAGGGTGAACACGAGGATGGAGATCACCATGACGATCACCAGGAAGCTCGTACCGCAGCGCGGATGGAGCGTGGTGAACTTCTGGGCGTTCTCGACCGTGAGGGGGAGCTTGTGTTCATAGCAGAAGACCGTCTTGTGCTCCGCGCCATGGTACTGGAACACGCGGCGGATCTCCTTGAGCCGCGAGACCAGCAGCACGTAGGTCAGGAACACGAGGATGCGGATCACGCCGCCGCACAGGTTCACCAGCACGCGGCTCTTGACAGCCTTTTTGATGAGCGTTTCCAGGGCCGTGGGAATCATGAAAAACAGCCCCACCGCCATGACCAGCGCCAGGACCACCGCGAAGATCATCATCACGTCGTCCGGCTTCATGTGCAGCGCCTTGGCGACCTTCTTCTCGAACGCCGAGGGCTCCTCGACCTCGCCGCCGGCCATCTCCGCGCTGTCCATAAGCGTCTTCATGCCGCTGACCAGCATCACGAAGAAATTCACCACGCCGCGGATGATCGGCCAGCCCAGGAAGGGGTACTTTTTGCTCAGCTGCTTCACCGGCTTCCGCTTGACCTGGATGCGGCCGCTCGCGTCGCGCACGGCCACGGCCATGTATTTCGGGCCTTTCATCATCACGCCCTCCATGACCGCCTGGCCGCCCACGCTGATGGGCCCTTTTTCCGCGTCCCGGCCGGTGAACCAATCCGCGAAGCGCTTGCCAAATCCCGCCATTTTGCCCGTCTCCTTTCTTCCGCGCCCTGCCTTTTCCGGGCCGGAAATGGAAAATGCAGACCAGAGCGTGCACGCCCGATCTGCATTCGGATTCGATATGGATTACATGCCGTAGCGCTTCTTGAAACGGTCTACGCGTCCGCCGCTGTCGACCAGCTTCTGCTTGCCCGTGTAGAACGGATGGCACTTCGAGCAGATATCCACGCGCAGCTCCTGCTTGGTCGAGCCGGTTTCAAAGGTCTCGCCGCAGACACAGCGCACGATCGCCTTGCCGTACTTGGGATGGATCTTTTCCTTCATGGTATTCACCTCTCATCGAAACTCCACACGGGAGCGTATCGCGCGGAGAACCGCGCGCAATATACGTGCATAGGATATTATAGCACCCCTCCCCCCGAAAAGCAACCGGCTAATATAAACTTTACTATGCGGACTTTTCGCGTGGCTCGGGCGGAACGCCGGCTTCGTTTTCTTGGGGATTGCGCCGGGGCTTGCCAGGGGATGCTGTCCCCCGGACCCCTGCTCTAGGGATTTTATTCCATAGCTATTCTTTTGAGAAAGATACGGGCTCCGGTTCCCTTACTATAGGATACCGGAGCCTGCGATTGATGATATTCCCCCCATTGAGGGGTCCAGGGGGAATCATTCCCCCTGGC
>CACZOT010000361.1 GCA_902782795.1 uncultured Eubacteriales bacterium
AAAGAATCGGTCTCGCGGGCCGCAGTCCATCAAAGAGCAGATACGCCCCGCGCGCGGGCTGCAGGGCGGCGCAGGACCCCGACGGCTTCAGCCGTCGGGGTCCTGCGCGCAAGCGTTCCCCCAAACGGCAAGCGTCGCCCCAACCGAGCGCTTTTGTGCGGTCCTCAGCGGGCACGGTATCCGGTCTGGAAGTCCACGCGGCTCTCGAGCGGCCTCCCCTCGCGCAGAGCGACGAGATTGCGGCAGGCGAGGCGGATGATGCGATCGTGGGTGGCGGGCAGTCGGAAACCGCCGGAGATGTGCGGCGTGATCACGCACAGCGGTTCCCGCCAGAGCGGATGATCCGCCGGAAGAGGCTCCGGCGTGGTGACGTCCAGGGCCGCGCCGCCGAGCTTTCCGGAACGCAAGGCGTCGAGCAGTGCGTCCTGGTCCACGGCGCTGCCGCGGCCGACGTTGATCAGATACGCGCCTTCCTTCATGCGGGCGAGCTGTTCCCGGCCCATCATGCCGCGGGTCTGGGCTGTCTCGGGCATGGAGAGCGCGACGATATCCGCCTGGGGGAGGAGATCGTCCAGGCGTTCGGCGGTATAGACCGCGTCCACATACTCCGGACAGGGACCGGCGCTGCGGCGGATGCCGGTGACGTGCGCGCCCAGGGCGTGCAGGCGCTGGGCGAAGGCGGAGCCGATGTCACCGAGGCCGACGCACAGGGCGTTCGCGCCGTAAATGCTGTCCACGAAGCCAAGCCCGTTCCAGGAGCCCGCGAACTGCTGATCGCGATAGAGGGCCAGTTTCTTCATCATCTCCAGAAGAACGCCGAGCATGTGTTCGGAGATCGCCAGGCCGTAGGAGCCGGTCGCGCAGCAGAGCGCCGCCTGGGGCTGCAGCTCGGCCAGACGAGGGTAATCGCCCGTGCCGGCGCTGTTGAGCTGCAGAAGGCGCAGCCGGGACGCCTTGTCAAGACGGTCCACCGGCGGGTTGCCGATGATCACGTCCGCGGCGGCGAGCTGTTCGTCCGTCAGCCCCTTGGGGCCTTTGAAGGCGTCCTTGGTATCGCCCGGCTCCAGGAAGACGAATTCGTCCTCCGGCGCTGCCGCGCGCAGCCATTCGATGTGTTCCTCCTTGACGGGCATGCAGACGAGGATGTTCATGGATGCGATCTTCCTTTCTATTCGCTCGGTTTATTGGCAGGCGCGTCCGGAGGCGAAGCCTGTGAATTCGTCCAGGAACCATTCGGCGTGCTTCTCGCCGAGGAGGGTGACGGTGTCTTCCCCGAAACGCGCGGTCATGCGCAGCTGGCCCAGGTACTTGTCGGCTATGTGCACGCTGATCAGCAGGGTGTCCGGAGCGGCCCAGGCGGCGGAGGCGAAGCAATCGTAGCCTCGCTCAGCCTTTTGATCGATGCGAAGAGCGCAGTAGCGCTCCGGGAACTCCTGGCGGATGTTTTTGCCGATGCCCAGCGACAGCTGGTGCGCGCCGGTAGCGTTTTCAAACTCCCAGAGGCACTCGTCCTTCCCGAAGGTGAAGCGCAGCCATTTGAGGCCAAGGCGGTTGCCATCGTCCATGCGGAAGACGTGGCCGTCGATTGCGGCTTGCGTCGCAGAGGACAGCGCGCCGCGAGCGTGCGGGAGCTCGAGCCCATCGGCGATGGCGCGCGCACGCGCCAGTGCAGCGGGGTCTTCCGGCAGTGGCGCGTCGGAGAGGCAGGGGAAGATCTCCCGCCAGAGAGCGCGGAAGATCTCCAAACGATCGGTCTTGTTGAGCTCCTCGTAGCCGGTCGTGACAACGAGCAGGTCTTCCTTCGGGAAACACAGGGCATACTGCCCGCCCATGCCGTAGAAGGCGAAACCGTCGTGCGGGACCATCCAGAACTGGTAGCCGTAGCCCTGCTTGGAGTCCCAATCCGAAGAAGCCAGCGGGTTGGCGATCTGGAAGGAAGTCGCCTCGCGCAGGTAATCGCCCGGCAGGAGCTGGCGGCCCTCATGCGCGCCGTAGCGCATGACGAGCTGGGCGAAGCGCGCGAAATCCGGCATGGTCATGATCACGCCGCTGCCGCCCCACTGGACGACGCCGTCCGCAGCCGGGGCCTCCACGCAGAGGGCCTCGCCGACGCCGATCGCGTCGAACACAGGGCGGAGCAGCTCCAGAAACTGCTTGCCCGTGACGCGCTTCAGGATGGCGCAGAGCATGGTCGTCCCGCTGGTGCAGTAGTTGAAGACCGCTCCGGGCACGTGGCTGACCTCGTCGGTGAAGAAGGTCTCCTCCCAGTTCGGGCTCGCTGGGGAATAGTTGGATCCGCGCGTCCAGCACGAAGCCATGCGCAGAAGGTCCCGAACCGTCATGGCCGCGAGATAGGGGTGCGGGTCCGCGGGGGCGAGGTCCGGGAAGAACTGCAGGACCTTGTCGTCTAGGCGGAGATAGCCCTGATCGATCGCCAGACCGACCGCCACGGATACGAAGGACTTCGAGCAGGAATAGAGCCTGTGGGGGAAGGAGGCGTCGAAGGGCTTCCACCAGGCCTCGAAGAAGCAGCGGCCGCGGCGGATCATCATGAGGCCGTGCATGGCGGGATCGTTCGCGGCCACGGCGCGGATGTAGCGCTCGACCGCGGCGGAGGGCACGCCGACGCTTTCCGGCGTGCAGGCGTGGAAGGGATGAGACATGCGTCGCTTCCTCCAGTTCATACGTGTTTTTGCGCGCTCCACCCGCACGGCTGAA